>NZ_LZMO01000058.1:0-16884 GCF_001665715.1 Gordonia sp. 852002-10350_SCH5691597 | reverse complement strand
GATTCGCGAGCGACCCCGCGTGTGGCTCGTCACCGTGGGCGTGGTCGTGCTCCGGCCGCGCGGCGCCTGCTGACCGCGCTGCGGGTTCCGCGTGCGTCGCGTGCGTTGCGGGTTCCGCGTGCGTTGCGTGCGTTGCGTTCTCCGGCTGCTCCGCGTTCCCCGGGTGTGCTGGTTGCTCTGCGTGCGAAGAATCGTCGATGCTCATGAGCACCAATGATGCGCGCTCACAGCGTGAGCGCAAGCAAGGTGAACATGCCCTCACCACGCTGAACGGCCCGACCCGAGCCGCAAATACACGTGTTTCTGACACCTGCACGCGAAGCTTTGCGCGCATCTGTCAGAAACACGTGTATTTGCGACGCCGCGCCGGCCCGCGCCCCGCCGACGCCGCGGCCGAGCGTGCGGTCAGTACCCGCTCGACCGAATGGGGCCGGGGTCCCAGAGTCCGGATCGGCGCGCGGTGCCGAGTTCGAGCTGTGCCGGGGGTGCGGGGTCGACCTCGGTGAAGCGTTGCAGTCCGCCCCAGTCGCGGCCCCAGTTGTTGCGCAGGTACGTGGGGATCAGGGTGGGGATGAGCGTGGCCTCGGTGATACCGAGCGGCCCGCCAGCGGTCCCCGACA
This sequence comes from Gordonia sp. 852002-10350_SCH5691597, assembly GCF_001665715.1. NCBI lineage: Bacteria > Bacillati > Actinomycetota > Actinomycetes > Mycobacteriales > Gordoniaceae > Gordonia > Gordonia sp. 852002-10350_SCH5691597. Next base: position 16,264 of record NZ_LZMO01000058.1, on the reverse strand, counting down.
TCCAGGTCTGGCTGTTCTTCTGGGTGGCCTCGGCGTCGGGCATGATGCGCCAGCGCGGCACCTGCATCACTCCGTTGCGCACCTTCATCGGCTGCTGGCACGGGAAGACGAGTCCCGACACCCAGTCGATGAAGACGGGATCGGTCGTTCCGACGACGTCGTTGAGCGTCCGCAGGACCGGAACCCGCGGTGGGGTGACCGCAACCCATTCCGACGGTGCCCCGGACGTGTCACGCACGACGATCCGCGCGAGTGTCGCCTGTGCCGGTGCGTCGGCGAGTGGGAATCGGAGGTTGCGCCACGTCGGAGCCGTTCCGACGTCGAGTGGCGACATCGTTCCCAGGCGCTGCACCGTGCCGCCGGCCCCGACGCGTCCGAACTCGACGGTCACGTCCTGACCGTCGGTGCGCAGTCCATCGCCGTCGACGGCGTCGACCGAGCCCGCGACGGCGACCGTGAGCAGCGGCTTGTCGGCGCTTCGTTGCGGCACCTGGTACCAGCCGGTTGTCACCGATCCCGTTCCCGACGGCGCGCCGTAGGAGCCGAGTACCGGAGTGCTCGCCGGATTGAGTCCGAAGGGCAGCCGCACGGTGGAACCGTTGACGCCGCGCGCGCCCTGCCCACCCTCCGTGCCGCCCTGCGAGGCGTCGGTTGTCTGGTCGCGATCGTCGGAACCCGCGCCCGTCGGTGAAGAGTTCGTCGGCGCAGAACTCACCGCGCCCGACGACCCCGATGAGTCCGTGTCCTCCGTGGCGTCGACCGACAGCTTGTTCGCCACACCGTTCGGGGTGAACCCGGCAGCCGGAGAGCCCTGCCCCGCGCCTGCGAGGGCGTCGGAGATGCTCGGCGCGGGTCGGCCGTCGACGGCGGCAGGAGCGAGCATGCCTGCGTTGACGTCGGCCTCGACGAGGACGTCGTTGGCAAGGCCGCACTCGTTGCCGGTGAGGGCGCGTGCGTTGGAGTTCAGCCACGACCATGAATCCCGTTGCACGTAGGCGGCTTTCGCGAACGATGCCACCATGAACAGCACCATGCAGACCGAAATGACCGGCAGCGGAGAGAACTTCAGCCTGCTGTACCAGTGCTCGGAGTGTCCGGTTCGCGTCTGTTCGTCGGTGTAGTCGTCGCGTAGGTGGAACCACAGACCCGCCGCCGCAGTGAGCACCGCGGCGATCAGGAAGATCCACCACAGGCTCACGCCGCCGACCGACGGCTGTCTGTCCCACCACGGGATGCCGTAGCTGCCGACGAACCACCAACCGTTGGTGCCCGCGAACGAGATTCCGGTGACCGCGAGAACCGCCGCCGCGAAGAACGCACGGTTGCGGCGCGATCGCAGAATGGTCGGCGCCATCATCGCGCCCGCGGCGGCCGCGAGTCCGCCTGCGATTCCGGCGTAGACGCCGAAGTGATGAGTCCACTTGGTCGGAGTGAACGCGATGAAGAACATCGTGCCGAGCGTGACCGCGATCAGTCGCCAGATCGGTGCTCGCGCAACGCCGTTGGGATGCTGTTTGCGCAGCAGTCGCAGGAGCACGACGACAAGGCACAGGATCATGATCAGCACGCCGTAGCGACGCGCGAGCGTACCGTCGGCGGTGGGCAGGATGAGGTAGTAGTAGCGAATCGGCTCCTGCCACCACTCAAGTGTCGGGCCGACATCTGTGGCCACCTTGTTGCCCGCGATCAGCGGGGCCAGTGGCTGGTCGGCGAAGATCTCGTACAGCACAAGGGTTCCGGCCGCGAAGATCGGCGCGAGCATCGGGAGCAGTCCGTCGCGCCGACGTCGCGACACGATGGTGCGCACGATGGGACGGACACCCGCGAGCAGCGCGGCCACGGCCATGAGACCACCGGGAGCCAGCGCAAGGGTGAACGCCGCAACGGCGACGGCGACCGCATACGGCAGCAATCTGCGTGTGGCGATGGCACGTTCGACGCAGCACCACGTGAGGAGTGCGCCGACCGCTTCCGCAGGTTCGGGCCGCAGACCGTTGTTGTAGGGCAACCAGAGTGCGAGATAGACGAATGCTGCCGACCACACAGCCGGAGTGCTGGTGCGCACCGCTCGGCCCAGGCGCGGGATCACCTCGCGGGAGATCAGCCACCATCCGAGAAGTCCGAGCAGGAAGGCGGGCAGGCGCATCCACGGCGTGGCGAGACTGACGTGCGTCATCGCGGCGATCACCTGGAAGTGCCAGCCGAACGGGTCCTGTGGCACACCGAAATAGCGGAAGTAGTTGTCGGCGTAGCCCGCATCGCCGGTGATGCGTCCGACGATGAAGTTGTAGCCGTCGTCGGAGGTGTTGGCCCCCGCCAACCACCAGAACGCGAGTATGGCGAGCACCGCGAGATCGGGGCCGCGGATGGTGAACCAGCCTGCGGGTAGGAATCGCCTGTGGCCCCTGCCATCTCGCGAGTCGAGCACGCCGAGCGCGACAAGCGACAGCAGCGTCATGATGATGCCGATGATGATCGCGGCCAGTTTCAGTGGCGTCGGTGAACTCACGTATCTGGTGTCGATCGTGGCGTGCATCGACAGGCCGTCGCGCGATGCCGAGGCGGGAAGATCGGTGTAGACCCCGACGATCTGCGGGCGCATCTCGTGGTCGGGAGTCGAGTACGTCAACAGGCTTCCCGCACCAGCCGACGTCCCGTCGATCTTCGCGTTCACCCCGTGCTCGTCGGCGTGGAACAACACGGTGCACGACGAATTATCCTGCGCGGCTGCGCGTTCGGTCGAGAGGATCACGACGTCGCGATCGGTCACGGTGAGCGTCGACGCGTCGGCGCGGACGAATAGTCCGCGCGCACTGGCGTCCTGTCCGCCCGCGGGCGTCGTCGACATCAGGACGCCGCCCGACGCGGGCAGGTCACGGGCCAGTGAGCACGGAACCCGCAGATCCATGTCGACGGGAACGAACGAGACGAGTGGTGCGGCGACGTTGCCGACGCCCTCGCCCTGCGGCCACGACAGGGCCGCCGTCGACTGGGTGACCGGCAGCAGCGGAGTGGCAACTGCGAGAAGGACACCGAGCATTCCTGCCACGGCCGCGATGATCTGTGCCCGGCGGTAATTGCGCGGCGTCCGCGTGGTGGATTCGTCGCGTTCCGAGGTCTCGGTCGGAGTCTGTGGTGTCGGATCAGTTGTCATCGGACTGCGGCTCCACCCTGATCGAACCATCGTGTGACCAACCCCAGCGGGTGATCTGTGACGTCTGTAGCTGTGCTGACGGTGCGTCCGGGGTGAGCGGTGAAAGTCGTTCCAGCGCACCCCATTCCCGCGTCCAATCGTCCTTGAGATACGTCGGGACGGCCTGTGCGGCCGTCGTGGTCTCCGAGATGCCGAGAAGTCCGCCGTCGACTCCCGCCTGCCAGGTCTTCGATTGCGAGTTGGCGAAGGGGTAGTCGGGCAGGATGCGCCAGCGTGGGATCTCCGCCACCCCGTTGGTCACCCGCATCGGTTGCTGGCACGGGAAGTGCGCGGCGACCATGAAGTCGATCAGCGTGGGGGTCTGGGACCCGACGACCTGCTGAAGGGTCTGTAGGCGTGGTGCTCGCGGCGGTGTGATCCCGATGAACTGGTACTGCCCGAGGTTGTTGTCCAACAGCGACATTCGCATCGCCGACGCTCTCGGTGGCGCAGCACTCATGGGTACGCGCAGGTTGCGCCACGGCCGGTTGGAGATGACCGGCCCGGGATCGATCGGGAGGATGTCGGGTCCGATCTGGGTGAACGACCCGTCGGGTCCCCTGGTGCCGAACTGGACAACGAGTTTCTGCCCGAAGTTCGTGACCCCGAAGGTATCCACCGTCGAAATCGCACCCGCGGCCGAGACGACGAGCAGCGGGGTCGCGGCACGATCGGCGGGCAGGTCGTACCAGTCGGTGGTGAGTCGGGCCTCGCCCGCGTAGCCGTAGCTACCGAGGACCGGCGTCGTCGCGGGATCGAGTCCGTAGGGGAGTGCGACTGTCGACCCGTTGACGGTTTCGGGTCCGCGGCCACCCGTGGTGCCTGCGCCCAATCCGCCCGTGATCGAGAACGGTCGTGCGGGGCTTGCCGCCACGTTCATCTGGCCGGGGCGCTGACTGCCCGGCTCCGGCGAGAGATCGTCGGGGATGCCGTTGGGGGAGAATCCGACGGCAGCATCCGGTCCGCTTGTGGCTCCCGAGAGTGCCTGTGTCGCAGTCCGTCCGTCGGCGGGTCGAAGCATTCCGGTGTTGGGATCGGATTCGACGAGCACGTCGTCGGCCATGCCACAGTTGTTGCCGCGCAGCGTGTTCACGTTCTCGGCGAACACCGTGGTCGCGGGATAGCGCGATGCGACCGCTTTGGCGAACACCAGCAACTCCGCGATCACCATGAGGCCGGCGATCAGAGCGATGGGCGACGAGGCGAGGAAGAGTCGTCGACGATCGGCCCGCGACTCGCCGGGTCCGTCGGTCGTATGCGAAAGTCCCTTGTTCTCAACATAATCGAGTCGAAGGTGCTGCCACACCGCGATTCCGGCGGCGATCACGGCCAGGATCAGGAACAGCGTCGACACCGGTCTGCCCGCGATGATCGGGGCGCGGTCGAACCACGAGATGCCGTATTCGTAGGCGAATGGCCAGGCGTTGTAGCCGGCCATCGCGGCGGCGAGGGCGAAGAACAGTCCCGAGACGAAGACCGTCAGATTCCGTGCCGAGCGTGCGGCAGATTGCGCGACAGCCAGAGTCGCGATCGCTGCGATCGCGGCGGCGAGTCCCGCGAAGACGCCGAACTGGATCGTCCACTTCGTCGGGATGAAGGCGAACAGCACAAGGGTGACGCCGATGGCGCCGATCAGTCGCCACGTGGGACCGGCGTGGACACCGGCAATTCGCCCGCGCCGCAACATCACTGCGACTGTGACGACCAGTCCCGCCAACAGCAGCAGTACGGGGACACGGCGGGTGAGCGCTCCGTCGTCGGTGACGACGGAGATGAAGTAGTAGCGCAGATACTCCTGATACCAACCGATGACGGGTCCGACGACGTAGCGGACGCGGATCGCCTCGACCACCGTGGCGATCGTCTGGTCGCGGAACACGACGACCAACACGAGAAGTCCGGCGGCGATGGTCGGTGCGAGCAGGGGGAGCAGCCCGTCGGAGCGCCTGCGCACGAGCAGTACGTGCAGCAGTGCGCGGGAGGAGGCAATCAGGATCGCGACGCCGATGATGCCCTGTGGCGCAAGGGCAAGCGTGAATGCCGCGAGACCCGCCGCGATGGCTCCCGGGAACAGTTTGCGTGTTGCCAGAGTGTGTTCGGCCGCCCACCACGTGAGCAGCGAGCCCAGCACGATGATTCCCTCGGGACGCAGACCGGAGCAGAACGGGAGCCAGAACGCGGTGAAGACGAGGGCTGCAGACCACTGCGCCCAGCCGCTACGTCGAACAGCAGAACCCAGTCGGGGCAACAGGATTCGACTCAGTACGAACCACGAGGCGAGTCCCGCGATCAGTGCGGGGATGTGCATCCACAGGATCGACGGCGAGATCGACGACCAGTGCGCCAGGAACGAGTAGTACCAGTCGAATGGAGCCTCGGGGATGCCGTACCAGCGGTAGTAGTTGGCGAGATAACCGAACGACGACGCCGTGCGCCCCATATTCAGGATGTACCCGTCGTCGGGGCTGCCCGCGCCGAGGAACAACCAGATCACCAGCACCGCGGTGACCGTCAGGTCGGTGGCGCGGGGACGCAGGAGGCGCAGCCATCCGGTGCGGCGTCGAGGTCGGTGCCGGACGTCGTCGCTCATCCGGTCGAGCAGGAAGAGTGCGACGAGCGAGACGATCACCGCGAGCACCGCCAGCACCATCAGAACGAGCTTGAGCGTCGTCGGCGAACTCTCGTAGCGATTGTCGATGCGGATGTCGACCCGCATCCCCGCATCAGCGGCCGCCCGTGCCTGGTCGGGCGTCAGGTCGCTGAACACGCCGTCGATCTGAGGGCGCTTGTCGGGCTCGAGGGTTGTGGCGGCACCGAGGCCGACGAACTGTGCGCCGGGACCGTCCGGCGACGACCAGACGTGCAGTTCGCTACAGCGCCCCAGATCGGCTCTCGGCGCCGACGCCGCGACGGAGTTGCGGAAGGTCGCGGTCACGGTGTCGCCCGCGGTCACGTAGAGGGCAGAGGCCTTGGAGTCCTGCGCGGAGACTGCCATCGTCGACATGATGAGCGTCGACTTGCCCGCGGGTGCGTCGGCGAGCACGCGGCACGGGATGCGGACGTCCAGCGATTGCGAGGTCTGCGCGATCAGCGGCGCGGTGACCGACGACGTCGTCGACGCGAGTTGTTGACCCTGCGGCCAGGAGAACGATGCGTCGGTGCTGTGTACGGGCAGGAACCCGATCAGCAGACACAGCACAGCGCCCAGTAGGCCGGAGACCGTGGCGACCAGCCCGACGGTGCGACGCGAGCCGATCGTCGACTTCTCTGCCGGTGGCGAAGCATCGGACTCGGCTGGCGGGGCTGTCGCAGGCACGGTCACTGATGTTAGGCGATCACGTCCCACCGCCCGCCCGGTGCCGCGATCAGGGGTTGTGGGTCAGTGCCTGATCGGGGCGGGGCTCCACAATCCGCTGCGCGTTGCGGTGCCCGTGGTGATGGGTGCGCGGGTCGTCACGTCTCCGTAGGGCTGGTAGCGCTCGAGGGCGCCCCAGTCGCGGCCGATGTCACCCTGCAGATAGGTCGCGAGGGTCTCGGGCTGCTGCGACACCTCGAGCCACCCCAGCGGACCGCCACCGTAGGAGTCCTGCCACGCCGAGACGGCCGCGGCGAGGTCGGCGCCGGGCCTGATACGCCACTTCGGGATCTCAGCGACGCCGTAGTGGTGGGTGAACGGCCGCTGGCACGGGAAGACCAGCCCCGACGTCCAGTCGACGTGCACCGGGTCCTCACTGCCGACAACCTCTTGCAGTGTCTCCATGTGAGGCAGTCGCGGTGGGGTCACCACGATGAACCGATCGGCCGAGAGATTGTCGTCGTTGGCGACGATCCGCACCGCGGAGAGGTTGTCGGGAAGCGACGACGTGGTGATGCGGACGTTGCGCCACGACGGTTGCGGTCCCGGGTCGATCATCTCGGTCTCGCCGGTGGGCTTGAGGTCGGCGTCGCGGGTCGACGACCCGACGGGGTCGGTTGTGTACTCCAGCAGGAGGTTCGGGTTGTCGTAGCGTCCGGCGACCGAGAAGGTCAGCAGCGGCTGCTTCTTGTAGTCGGCGGGCAGTGCGTACCAGCCCGAGGTGAGGCGGGCGGGAACCTGATCGGTCGTCGAATAACTGCCCTCGACGGGTGTGCGTGCCGGGTCGAGCATGAACGGCAGACGTGCGTGGCTGCCGTTGACCCCGGCCGTCGAGAGCTCTCCACCGCCGGTTCCGCCACTGTTGGCGGTGAGGACGTCGTTGGTCGACGTCGCGTTGCCTGCGAGCACGCCCAGCGAGCCGGCGCTCGCCTGAGTGGTGAGGTCCTCGGGAACGCTGTTCGACGTGAATCCTGTTGTCGCAGGCCGGGATGCGTCGGGTTGGACGGTCGATGGGCCCGCGAGGGGGTCGGTCAGGGTCGGGTCGACGGGCGAGAGCATGTGGTCGTTGGGGTTGCGTTCCACCCACACCTTGTCGGCCATGCCGCACTGTTTGCCCGCGAGGGCCTCGATGTTCGAGCGTGGAACCGAGAACGACGACGACTGGTTGACCGCAGCGAATCCTGCCGTGACGAGTTCGAAGATCACCACGGCGGCTGCCACGTACGCGAGGGGTGCGCCCGCGACGGAATCGATCGCCCTGCGGTACCAGCGCCGTCCGGTGTCGGTCTCTCCGGGCGTGGCGCCTTGGGGATCTGTTCCGGTGAACGGCTCGCGGAAGTGGAACCACAGAGCGAGCAACAACAGCAGCAGCGAGAGGTAGAGCAGCGCATTGCTCACCGAGAATCCCAAGTCGACCTGGCCGACGCCCCACGGCATACCCCACGCCGACGCGTAGTAGTACGAGTTGGGTGCCGTGAACGCCAAGCCCGCGATGAACAGCACGAGTGCTGCGAACAGGGTGCGGTTGCGCCGGGAATGCATGGCCTTGTTGCTCGCGGCGATGGCGGCGATGGCAGCCAAAGCCGCGGCAAGTCCGGCGAACACGCCGAAGTGGTGCGTCCATTTGGTCGGCGTAAACATCAGGAACACCAGCGACGCGAATGTGATGCCGACGATGCGTCGAGCAGGGCCGACGGCCGTTCCGGGGATGCGCGACTTGCGGATGAGCACCGCTGCCGAGACCACCATGCCGAGGATCATCGCGAGGACGGCGAAGCGTCGGGCGATCGAACCATCGGCCGAGAACGCGAACAGCGACGAGTACCGGTCGATCTCGTTGTACCAGTGTGCCGACGGCCCCAATGCGGTCTTCATCTTCGACGAGTCGGAGAACGCACGCAGCGTCAGGTTGGAGAAGACCACGAAGATGACGAACGTCCCGGAGGCGAGAACCGGTGCGAGCAGCGCTGCGTACGACCAGAATCCGCCGCCGATCGCGCGCGCACGTTTGATCAGGGCCAAGATGATCGGTCTCGCTCCCGCGATGAGCGCGGCAACCGCGAGCAGGCCTGTCGGACCCGCGGCGAGGCTGAACGCGCCGATCAGACACGCGATCGCGGCGGGGAGGATGCGTCCGGTCGCGATTGCGCGCTCGACCGAACACCAGGTCAGTAGCGCGCCGAGCGCGATGATCGGTTCCGGTCGCAGACCGTTGTCGAACGGGAACCACGATGCGAGGAAGACGAACGCGGCGGTCCAGCCGACGACGGGTCGGCTGATCGCGGCGCGGCCGAGTCGTGGCAGCACCTCGTGGCTGACGATCAACCACGACGCGATTCCGCACAGCAGGGCCGGTATGCGCACCCACGGGCTGGCGAGCGAGATATGGCTCATCAGGCCGAAGACCTCGTAATACCAGCCGAATGGCGCCTCCGGTGCACCGAACCAGCGGAAGTAGTTGGCCGTGTACTCACTGTTCTGCGCGACCCGCGACATCGTCAGCAGGTAGCCGTCGTCGGACGTGTTGGGTCCGATGAAGTGCCAGATGATCAGGGCGCCGATCACCACGTAGTCGCGGGCATTGAGTCGCCACCACTTCGCAGGGAAGATTCGACGATGCTTGCGGCCGTCCGTCGAATCGAGAACGGCAAGCGCCGACAACGACAACAGGGTGCACACGATACCGACGATCAGTACGAGCCATTTGAGGATCGTCGGGGCCGTCGAATAGCGCGAGTCGATGGTCACGTGTGCGCGCAGCCCGGGGAGTTCCGACGCCGCTCCGGACAGGTCGGTGAAGAGTCCGGTGACCTGTGGGCGCTGGTCGGAGCTATAGCTCTGCGATTCGCGGCCCTTGGTGGTCCCCATCAGCGCGGTACTGCCGGAGGCGGACTGGCCTGCTGGTGCCGTCATTCCGACGAACTCGGCGGTCACGGCGTCGGAGTCGGCGTGGACGACGATGTCACGGCATCCCTGCGAACGCATGTCGGCGAGCGTGGCCGACACCAGCGGCACGTTGCGCACGACGACTTCGATGCTCTGCTTGTCCGGCGAGTCGGCGGGGTTGCCGGTGCGGCGGATGAACAGACCGCGCTCAGCAGACTTCGCCGCCTGCTTGGGGGTCGTCGACAGCAAGACCGAATCGTCGGCGCCGAGCCGTTCGGCTGCCGAACACGGAACCGAGACGTCGAGGTCGATCGGGACGTACGAGATGAGTGGTGCCGAGACCGATCCGATCTCGCTGGATTCGACGCTGCCGGTGGAGGGCCAGTTGATCTCCGCCGTGGTCTGCTTGACCGGCATCAGCGGCGTGGCGAGCGCGAGGAATACTCCGAGCAGGCCGGTGACGATCGCGATGAGTTTCGCTCGTCTCACGGTCTGCGATTGCACAAGCAGTGATCCTAACGGCCGTGTGCGACGTCGCGAACTCTCGGTCACTCGTGCGTCTGACGCGCTCGTGGGTCTGGCGGTGTCGTGGGTGTGGCGGTTTCGTGGGTGTCGGCGGTGGAGAGTATGGACGCGTGGCCGGTGCCGGTGGATAGGCTTGCAACCATGTCGACCGACGCCACGGGAACCGAACCGCTGCCGATCCTGCTGTTGAATGGGCCCAACCTGAACACGCTCGGGATTCGACAGCCCGAGGTGTACGGCTCGGCGACGCTCGCCGACGTCGTCGAACTCGCCGAACGCACCGCCGGTGAACTCGGTTACGGCCTGCGGGCGGCGCAGACCAACCACGAGGGCGAGATGATCGACTGGCTGCACGAGGCGCGCGGCAATATCAGCGGAATCGTCATCAACCCGGCTGCGTGGACGCATACGTCGGTCGCGCTGGCCGACGCGCTCGTGATCCCCGACGTTCCGATCATGGAGGTGCACATCAGCAATGTGCACAAGCGTGAGGAGTTCCGTCACCACTCGTTCGTGTCGCCGCTCGCCTCGGGAGTGATCATCGGCTACGGCATCCGCGGCTATGAGTTCGCGATTCGACGCCTCGTGGAGGTCCTGGGCTGATGGCTGACCTCGACGATCTCGGACGGACGGCGCTGGGTGTCGCGTGGGCGCGAGCTGTCGAGTCGTCGAGGGACGACGCATTGTTCGACGACCCGCTGGCCGAGGCGATCGCACGAATCCAGCCCCGTGGCTCCGAATTCGGTGGACGCGACGGCGCCGATGGAGGCGGTTCGGACAAGATCCGAGCGATGTACGACTGGATCGTCGCGCGCACGGTGTCCTCGACGAGGTGTTCGCTGATGCCGTCGCCGACGGGATCACGCAGTTCGTGATCCTTGGTTCGGGGCTGGACGGTCGGGGATTTCGGCTCGATTTCGGTTCGGGAGCAACGCTTTTCGAGGTCGACAGGCCGTCGGTGGTCGAGGTCAAGGAGGACCTCGTCGCGCAGTCGGGTCTTGCGCCGACCGTCGAACGTCGCGTGGTGGCTTCCGATCTGGCTGATGACTGGCTGCGTGCCCTCCAGAGCAAGGGTTTTCGGGCAGATCTACCGTCGGCGTGGCTCGCCGAGGGGCTGTTCGTGTACCTGCCCGACGAACTCGGTCTACGCGTGATCGAGGGCATCACCGCGGCATCCGAATCCGGCTCACGGATCGGGGTGACCGTGCGCCGCGCGGCGTCGTCGGTTGTCGACGATTCCGCTGGTCCTTCTGCTGCCGACCCGTTTGCGGAGGTGCGGAAGTTGTGGCGTAGCGATGTTGACGTCGCGCAGCATCTCGACGCTGCCGGGTGGAACTGCGAGCTGTCAAAGACGCGCGACGTGCTTGCCGCTCATGGGCGTTCGCTGTCCGAGACCGCCGACGCGCAAGAGTCCGCGACGCTGCTGTCGGGTGTACGACGCCAACGCGGCCACGGGACGATCGACCGCTCCTGACGGATTGCTCAGCGCGCCGGGGGTTTTCGCGCCCGGGTTATCGTGCCGGGGTTTATCGAGCCGGGGTTTATCGAGCCAGGGCTTCTCGGGCCAGCTCGGCGACGGGGCCGTCGAGGCGAGGTCCGTGTCCGGGGAAGAGCACTGTCGCGTCGAGGTCGGTGAACGATTCGACGCTGCGTCGGGTCGCGGCGTCGTCGTGGTTGAAGAAGCGCGGGAGTAGCTGCGGCCCTTGGTGTCCAGAGAGCGGATGGCCGCTGATCAGAGCGTCGCCCGAGACGAGTACCGCGCCGTCGGCGACGAGGAAAGCGCTGTGCCCGTCGGTGTGGCCGCGAGCAACCACCGGCTGTGGCCGACCGGGGAGGTCGAGGGCGACGTCGGTCGAAAAGGGTTGTGCGGTGGCGATTCCGGCCCGGCTGAGTACGCCGAGAAGTGTGACCATCGCCAGCCATCGCCACGCGCGTGGCTGCCACGCGACCGCGGCGATGTCGAGTGGACCCGCCTGCTGCAGGAGGTCGCGGTGTGCGTGTGGCACTTCGGCGGGGTCGACGAATACCGGGAAGCCGAAGCGGTCCACCAGCTTCGCCAGCCCTCCGATGTGGTCGACGTGAGCGTGGGTGAGCAGTGCGGCTCTGATGTCGGTGGGGTGTGCGCCGATCGACTCGATCGACGCCACCACGTCGTCGGCGTTGCCCGGATATCCGCCGTCTATCAGTGTGATGCCCGAATCGTCGCGCAGCAGAACCCAATTCACCGCGGGTGTGTGCACCAGATACGCCGTCGACGACGTGGCGTCGACCTCGGTGATCTCGAAGGCGCTCACTTGCGCACCACCAGAACGAACGGTCCGACGTCGGTGACCTCGAAACGTGGGTCGTTGAAGAGGTTCGGGTCGAATGTCACCGTGTAGCGCTTGACGTTTGGATCGTTCGGATAGACGTCTGCGGCGAGGCGTAGTGCGTAGCCGTCGGCGGAATAGCGGAACAGGAAGACGTTCGGCGGGGTCCAGGGCGCGGCGTCGAGTTGGCGGACGAGGTCGTCGGCCGACGACGCCTTGGACCAGGTCTCGATGGTTGCGGCTCGTTTGTCGAACTCCGCCAACGGGTTTGCGTAGTGCGAGGTGAGTCCCTGGAAGCCCCAGTACGGGTAGACCGAGAGGAATCCGTAGTCGGCCGTGAGGACGACGTTGTCGGTCGCCGGGCGTCCGGTCTTCTCGCCGATGAGCTTGTCGATCTGCGGGTAGTACGACTCGGCGCCGGGTGGACGCTTGTCGGCACGGTCTCCGTAACCGTCGGTGTCGGTGTAGGCGGTCGTGATCTCGTTGGAGAGATAGGCCGGAATGCTCTGCGCCACAGCGATTGCCGCAAGGGCTGCGAGTACCCCGACCACGACGCGCACGTCACCGAATCTGCCGACGGCCCAGTGGGCAAGCTCGACGACGCCGAACACTCCCGCCGCCGCGAGCACCGCGACGAGGATGGGTTCGAGTCGAAAGCCGAGCAGCGTCGTGCCCGCGGCAGTTGCCAGCATCGAGAGCAGACTCATCAGGTAGATGCCGACGACCGTGACGCCCAGGGCCGCGGCGATGGTGCGTTGGCGGAATCGGAGCAGAATCCAGACCAGGCCGATGAACGTGATCGCGCCGACCAGGCTGAGGTGGAACATCGGCCACGGCAAGAACGAACCGCGTTCTGGCAGATAGTGTTCGGCGGTGCCGCCGCTCGCGGGCTCACTGCGCAATCGAGCGAGGAGGTAGGGAGCCCACACGGTCATTGCGATGAGCCCGGAGATGACACCCATCACCACCAGCCGCCCGAACACAGCCAGGACGAGGCCGCGTCGGGTTTTCGACACTTCTTCGCGGGGTAGCGCCTTGTTGGAGGCGTTGACCCAGCCGTGAACGATGAGCGCAAATGCCATCAGGATCGCGACGCCCGCGAACAGTCCCGTGTAGAGCGTGTAGAAGGTTGCGCTCAGACCGAGAAAGAGGCCGGTTGCCACCACCGCTGCCCAACTCGTGCCGGAGCGCAGTGAGGCCGTCGGGCCGTCGGCGTGCCGGGAACGACCGCGCAGACCGTAGAGCATGGGGATCAGCATCGGGACGCCGATCATGATCAGCACCGCCGCGTACGGTTCGGGACCCGCGTACATCAGCGTCACGACGGTGACGGCGAGCGCTGTCGCGATGCCGCGGTCGGCGCGCACCATGCGAGTCCAGAGCACCACTCCGATCGCCGCGGCGACCGCCATCGAGAGGATTGCCCACGGTTTGAACGCCTCCCAGCCGGGCAGACCCATCAACGACGCATAGCGGCCGCCGCCCCAGAACCATCCCGCCGGATAGTAGGGAGCCAGGTGCAGATAGGTCATGTCCGCGAGGTGCGGACTGCTGGTGAGCCGGGTCAGGTATTCGGTGCGGAACTGCTGGTCGGCGGAGAGTCCGAAGAGGTAGAGGCGGGTCGCCCCGAGCGGCATCCCGAGCGTGACCGTGACCAGCCCGGAGATGCCCGCGGTCGACAGTAGGGTGACCAGCCACCGCGCTTTGCCGTAGCGGTACAGCAGCGCAGCGATCACCAGGATCGCCACGGCCACCACCTGGCCCGCCGTGGTGAGCGACCGGGTGACGTTCGACGAGTTGAACGCGGGCCACTGCACCGAGTCGATGGCCTTGAGAGCGACCAAGGCCACGATCGCCCCGACGATCACCGCGATGACCAGGTCGATCAGTGTCCGGACGTGGCGATTCACTCGACGCTGAGGGGTCGCAGAAGCCTGTGGACTCGAGTCGTCGGTGGTCGGGCTCTGCGTTGACGTCACGCGTCTATTTCTAGCAGGGGGCCGTACTGACCCACGCCGGACGCCGCGGCGCGACGGCGTGTGGCCCCCGAGACGGTGTCTGGGGGCTGGCGCTCGTGCGGGCGTGGGTCAGAAGGGCGGGTCGCCGGTGTCGGGGTCGTTGGCGAGCCGCCAGGCGCGGGTGTCGGCGCGGTGTTGTCCGATGCGCGCGCTATGAGCGGCGGCAAGCCGTCCGGGGATGCGTCGGTCTGGGCGATCGGGCTCGTCGAGGGCGGGGAAGAGGTCGCGACCGTTGTACGCGTTGCCGACGAAGTGGTAGCCGCCCGGGGACCGGAAGATGGCGCGGCCCATGGGGGTCTGATGGTCGCGCCAGCCGACTGCGAAGGTTTTGTGGCGGTGGTGGAAGCGGCACAGCGGGCGCAGGTTGGCGCGCTCGGTGAGTCCACCGGCTTTCGGATTGCCGTGGTTGAACGGCTTGGCATGGTCGACGTCGGCGCTGGCGACTTTGTTGGTGCAGCCGGGGAAGGTGCAGCAGAGTTCACCGGCCTTGACCAGAGCGGCGAGCTTCTTGGGTATCGGGTATCGGTGGACGGCGCGGGCGGATGCTTCGTGGTCGGGGTGGATGTAGTTGCGTTTGGCCTCGGTGAGTAGTGCGCGGGCGGTGTCGGCGTCGATGAGGCCGTGGCCGTCGAGGAAGGCGGGGTTGTTGTCGTGGCCGAGGAGGGTCGAGAGATTGACCACGATGTGGAACATCGGCCGCGGCGCGAGTGCAGCAGAGTCAGCAGGAGTTGGGGGCTGGTTCTGGGTGCCGTTCTCGGCGCGAGTGCGTAAGGTGTGGCACTCCGGGCAGTCGCAGGGCAGGGTGGGCAATCCCTGTGCGAGGGCGGTGAGCGCGTCGGCGCGCTGTTGGGCGTGGGTGCGGGGGTCGTCGGGGTGGATGTTGACGATCATGTCTTCGAGGCGTGTATCGAGGATGGCTGCCGCGCTGGCGGGGAGTTGGCCGTCGATCTTCGATTGGCCGGGTTCGTCGCGGTGGGGGCGGATTCCGAGGTAGCGGCGGCTGGTGGCAGTCTCGCGGCGGCGGGCGGCGCCGTCGGGGTCGACGCATTCGATGGTGGCATCGATCATGGTGCGGAATCGGGTGAGCGACATGGGTTCCCGCGCTCCGATCGCTGCAGCGAGTGCGGTGTCGACGGCGTCGAGGTGGGCGTCGTCGACGTTGTCGGTGCGGGCGACGACGTCGTGGAAGCGGGGTAGGTCGATGCGGCCAGTGGCGAGAAACCGCGCGGTTTTGGGGAGTCGGTAGCGCAGGGCGGCACCGGTTTCGATCATCTTCTTGGCGTGGGCGGGCGTGAGACAGAGGGTGGCGCCAAGTTCGGCGATGGCTGTGGTCAGGCCGTCAGGGCCGAAGCGGGCCAGCGGGTTCTGGTTGTTCTGAGTCAGGAGTGCGGCGAGCTGTTCGGGGTCGGTACAGCCGTCGGGGACGGCGTGCTCGCCGGTTCCGATTTCAGCGTCGATGCGCTGGAGGTATTCGGCCTCGCGTTCTTCGTACAGCAGGATTGCGGCTTGCAGCATGCGATAGTCGGCGCACGCCTTGATCGCGTTGGTGTGGAAAAGCACCTCGACGAGTTCGCGTGAGTAGAGGCGTTCGTCGTCGGCGAGCTGGGTCAGCAAGGATTCGACGCCCGAGGTCTCCACGTCATCGGCGCGGCTGAGGGCGTCATCCGGGTCGGGGTCATCGTGAGCCATATCTAGAACATACATTCGAGGTCTGACAATTCTGTCCGCCCGCGATAGTTGCAGGTAGATCGGGTCTGATTCGCTCGGCGTGGCGGCGTGGCGGCGTGGCGGCGTGGCGGCGTGGCGGCGTGAGAGGCTGGTCTGATGTCTGTGACGCTGCGCTACATGGAAGCCCGGCTACTGCCCGCCTGGCTTGAGAGAAGTAAAGCCGGGTATACCAACAGGGTCACGGCAAAGTCGGTATAGGAACAGCCTGACCAGCTGTTACGTGTGAGTTTGGTGTGACCGGTGTGTCGTG
>NZ_LZMO01000057.1:0-41675 GCF_001665715.1 Gordonia sp. 852002-10350_SCH5691597 | reverse complement strand
TGGCTCGAAGGTGTCGGACAAGCTCGGCGTGATCGAATCGCTGGCCCCCAAGGTCGACACCCTGGTCATCGGCGGCGGTATGGCGTTCACTTTCCTTGCCGCGCAAGGACATTCGGTCGGTAAGTCGCTGCTGCAGGAAGATCAGATCGACGTCTGCAAAGACCTGCTCGACCGGTTCGCCGACGTCATCCACCTTCCGGTCGACGTCGTCGTCGGCGACAAGTTCGCCGCCGATGACCAGGGTGTCGACCTTGGGGGCCAGCGATTCGATCACGCCGAGCTTGTCCGACACCTTCGAGCCACCGAGCACGACGGCATAGGGCCGCGCCGGATCGGTCGTCAGCGTCGTCAACACGTCGACCTCACGCTCGACGAGCTGACCCGCGTAGTGCGGCAGCAGCTTGGCGACGTCGTACACCGACGCCTGCTTGCGGTGGACCACACCGAAACCATCGGAGACGAACGCGCCGTCGTCGCCCACGAGCTCGGCGAGCTGGGCGGCCATCGACTCGCGCTCGGCATTGACCTTCGACGTCTCGCGGGCATCGAATCGAACATTCTCGAGCAGCAGCACGTCGCCGTCGGTCAATCCCTCGGCGCGCGCGAGCGCATCGGGTCCGACGACGTCGGCGGCGAGCTGGACGTTGCGTCCGAGTTCTTCACCGAGGCGCTCTGCGACCGGCGCCAACGAGTACTTCGGGTCCGGTTCGCCCTTGGGACGACCGAGGTGGGCGGCGATGACAACCTTGGCGCCCGCGTCGATCAGTGCGTTGAGCGTCGGCAGCGACGCGATGATGCGGCCCGGATCGGTGATCTTCGTTCCGTCGAGCGGAACGTTGAAATCCGACCGGACCAGCACCGCGCGCCCTGAAACGCCTTCGGCCAGAAGGTCTTTCAGAGTCTTCACACTCATTACAGCGACTTACCCACCAGATCGGAGAGGTCGACGAGGCGGTTGGAGTAGCCCCACTCGTTGTCGTACCAGGAGCTGACCTTGGCGAGATTGCCCTCGATGACCTTGGTCAGGCCCGAGTCGAAGATCGACGAGTGCGGATCCCCCACGATGTCGGAGGACACGATCGGAGCGTCGTAGTAGCGGAGGATGCCCTTGAGCGGGCCCTCGGCTGCCGCCTTCATCGCCGCGTTGATCTCGTCGACCGACGGCGTCTTCTCGAGTTCGACGGTGAGGTCGGTGATCGAGCCGGTGGGGATCGGGACGCGCAGCGCGAATCCGTCGAGCTTGCCCTTCAACTCGGGGAGTACCAGGCCGATGGCCTTGGCCGCACCGGTCGAGGTCGGCACGATGTTGATCGCGGCAGCGCGAGCGCGACGCAGGTCCTTGTGCGGTCCGTCCTGGAGGTTCTGGTCGGCGGTGTAGGCGTGGACCGTGGTCATCAGGCCCTTGATGATGCCGAACTCGTCGTTCATCACCTTCGCGAACGGGCCGAGGCAGTTGGTGGTGCACGACGCGTTGGAGATGATGTTCTGGCTGCCGTCGTACTTGTTGTCGTTGACGCCCATGACGATGGTGATGTCCTCACCGGTCGCGGGTGCCGAGATGACGACCTTCTTCGCGCCGGCTTCGAGGTGACCCTTCGCCTTCTCCGCGTTGGTGAAGATGCCCGTCGATTCGACGACGACGTCGACGCCGAGGTCGCCCCACGGAAGCGCTGCCGGACCCTCGCGGACCTCGAGCGCCTTGATCTTCTGGTTGCCGACGACGATGGTGTCCTCACCCTCGAGCGACACGTCCTCGTCGAGGATGCCGCCGACGGAGTCGAACTTCAGCAGGTGTGCGAGGGACTTGTTGTCGGCCAGGTCGTTGACCGCGACGATCTCGATGTCGGTCTGGCCCAGCTTCTTTTGTGCCTCAACGGCACGGAAGAAATTGCGGCCGATTCGGCCGAATCCGTTGACGCCTACCCGAACAGTCACTGTGTGCTCCTTAAGCGGTTTCATCGGTCTCGGGCCTCACGGCCCGGGTCATGGGGCGGAGCCAAAGCGCCTCCGCGAACCCAGTCACCGTCCAGCCTAGTGGTCTCGAACACCTCCGGCACCCATTAGGGTCGCTAGCGTCAGGCGTCGTCGAGGAGATCCGACGTGACCGCCGATTCGGTATCGGGAATCCCTTCGGTGCGAGCCTTCTTGTCGGCCATCGACAACAGGCGCCGAATCCGTCCCGCGACCGCGTCTTTGGTCATCGGCGGATCGGCGAGTTGACCGAGCTCCTCCAGCGACGCCTGCCTGTGCGTGACACGCAGTTGCCCTGCGGCGATGAGGTGATCAGGGACTTCGTCGCCGAGGATCTCCAATGCCCGTTCGACACGAGCGGCCGCGGCGACGGCGGCACGCGCGGACCGTCGCAGGTTGGCGTCGTCGAAGTTCGCGAGGCGGTTCGCGGTTGCGCGCACCTCGCGTCGCATCCGTCGTTCCTCCCACACCAATCGCGTGTCGTGGGCGCCCATGCGGGTGAGCAGCGCACCGATGGCCTCGCCGTCGCGGATCACCACGCGGTCGGCACCGCGCACCTCGCGCGCCTTGGCAGACACACCGAGCCGACGCGCGGCCCCGACGAGTGCAAGGGCCGCTTCCGGTCCGGGACAACTGACCTCGAGGGCCGACGAACGACCGGGTTCGGTCAGTGACCCGTGCGCGAGAAACGCTCCGCGCCAAGCAGCTTCGGCGTCGGCGACGCTGCCACCGACCACCTGCGCGGGCAGTCCGCGCACCGGCCGGCCACGCAGGTCGAGAAGCCCTGTCTGACGCGCGAGCCCCTCGCCGTCCTTGGTGACGCGCACAATGTAGCGAGCGCTCTTACGGATGCCTCCGCTACGCAGCACGTGAACTTCGGAGGCATAGCCGTAGAGGTCGTGGATGTCGCGCCGCAGGCGGCGCGCAACGTTGCCCATGTCTACTTCGGCCTCGACCACCACGCGGCCAGCGACGATGTGCAGGCCACCTGCGAACCTCAACAGCGCAGACACCTCGGCCTTGCGGCAACTCACCTGTGTCACCGTGAGCCGGCTCAACTCGTCCTTCACGGCCGCGGTCATTGCCACCGGTCCCTTGCCTCCTGTCACCTGGTTCCCACACCCCTCGCTCGGGCGATACTTCAGACACCCGAGTCTCGCAACGTCCGTGCCTCAGACAATGGACCCAGCCTAGTCGGTGCCTTCACCTTCGCACAGTTGCTTCACCAGCGACGCGACCTTGACGGGGTCGTGCACATGCTGACCGGGGACGGCCAGATCCCCGACGCGCAGTTGTGCGCCGAAATTCTTCGCCGCCCGCACCAGGTGATCACGCTCGGCACCCGACGGTACAGACGCCGAGTCGACGACGACGTCATCGATCGACAACGTGTCGTCGTGCGCGTGCAGGACATGAAGGTGACGCTCGACCGAGAAGCCTGGCGTCTCCCCTGGCTCGGGCGCCAGATTGACGAACAACATCTTGCGGGCTGCGCTCTGACGCAACGCCTTTCGCTGCGCGGGCACGAGCACGTGTGGGATGACGCTCGAGAACCACGAGCCGGGCCCCAGTACGACGAGGTCGGCAGCGGCGATGGCGTCGAGAGCATCGTCACAGGCAGGCGGGTCGGGCGGCAGCAGACGCACGCGACGCACCTTGCCCGGTGTCGTCGCGACCGCGACCTGTCCCCGGATGACCCGACTGATCCGTGGATCGGATTCGAGACCGGACACATCCGCTTCGATCTCCAACGGGCCGGTCGACATCGGAAGCACCCGGCCGTCGACGTCGAAAAGTCTGCCCAATTCATCAAGGGCCGCGACCGGGTCGCCGAGAACTTCGGACAGGCCGGCGAGGAGCAGGTTGCCGATGGGATGCCCTGCGAGTGCGCCGTATCCACCGAAACGATGCTGCAGCGTGCGTGCCCACAGCTCGTGACGCGAGCGTTCCATCGCGCCCGGTTCGGGGTTGTCGCCTCGATCGTCGAGCGCGGCGGGTGCGCTCATCAGCGCGACCATCGCCATCCGTAGATCGCCGGGAGGGATGATGTCGAGTTCGCTTCGGAGCCTGCCGGACGAACCGCCGTCGTCGGCAACCGTCACCACCGCCGTGACGTTCGGGCTGAGGTACCTCATCGCCGTCAACGTCGCGTACAGGCCGTGGCCTCCGCCGAGCGCGACGATGCGGTCCGGGCTGCTCATTCGCGCCCCAGATCGCGGTGCATCACACGCACGTCGTATCGCGTCGAACCGGCGTCGTCTCCCGCAGCTTTCAACCGCGACGCGAGTTCTTCGGCGATCGCGACACTGCGATGCTTGCCGCCGGTGCAGCCGACGCTGATCGTCATGTACCGCTTGCCCTCGCGCAGGTAGCCCTTTCCGACGACCCCAACGAGATCGGTGTAGAGGCCGAGGAAGTGCCCCGCTTCGTCGTGCCCGAGTACGTAGTCGCGAACCGGTGCGTCGCGTCCGTTCTTCTCGCGCAGTTCCGACACCCAGTAGGGGTTGGGCAGGAATCGAACGTCGGCCACCATGTCGGAGTCGATGGGCAACCCGTACTTGAACCCGAACGACTGCACCGCGACGGACAGTCGTGGCTCGCCGTCGTGCGGATAAACCTCCTCGACGAGCTCACGCAGCTTCGACACCGTCAACGACGACGTCTCGACGACGAGGTCGGCGGAGTTCTTGATCGGGGCGAGGATGACACGTTCGCGAGCGATACCTTCAACGAGAGTCTCTTTGCCCTGCAACGGATGTCGACGACGAACCTGCTCGAATCTGCGAACCAGGACAGGATCGGTCGCATCGAGGAACAACACCTTGGTGGCGATCCCCGCGAGTTCGAGTTCGGTGCGCAGGGACTCCAACTGCGCACCGATCGACGGATCGGAAGCCCGCAGCACCACCGCCAGCCGGGTGACCGGCGGGTCGGACTCGCGCACGGTCTCGACCAGCGTCGAGAGCAACGGGGCGGGAACGTTGTCGGCGACGTACCAACCGTCATCCTCCAGGATGTTGGCGACGGTCGATCGGCCCGCACCCGACATGCCTGCCACGAACAGCACGACGAGTTGATCGTCGTCGGCGATCTCAGCCACTCTCTGCTCCCGTCTGGGTTGGAACACTTGGGACACCGTTCTGCTCTGACACACCGTTCTGATCTGACACACCGTTCTGGGCCGGAGCACCCGCGTTGACCGGTTCCAGCGCCTCGTGAACGGCGCGCGCCGTCGCCTCACCGATGCCGGGGACCTGTGCGATCTCGTCGATCGACGCCTCGCGCAGTCGGGCAACCGAACCGAAATGGGTGACCAGAGCGGTGCGGCGTGCGCGCCCGAGACCGGCGACACCGTCGAGCACCGATTCGGTCATCCGCTTGCTGCGCTTGCTGCGGTGGAAGGTGATCGCGAACCGGTGGGCTTCGTCGCGTACGCGTTGCAGCAGGAACAGCGCCTCGCTGTTGCGCGGCAGGATGACCGGGTCGTCGTCGCCGGGCACCCACACCTCTTCGAGGCGTTTGGCGAGGCCGACGACGGAGACGTCGTTGACGCCGAGCTCGTCGAGAACGGCTGCCGCCGCATGGACCTGAGGAGCGCCGCCGTCGACGACGTAGAGGTTGGGCGGATACGCGAACTTCTTCGGCGGCGGTGGCGCGGAATCGACCGCACGCGCGGAGATCTCGCCGGACGTCACGTGCACCGTGGTCGCCGCGGCAGCGTCCTGGTCGGCGCGGTGCCGCAGAAACCGCCTGCGGGTCACCTCCGCGATGGATGCCACGTCGTCGGAGTGTCCGTCGCCCGCCGCCTGCCGAATCGAATAGTGCCGGTAGTCGGACTTGCGGGGCAGTCCGTCCTCGAAGACGACGAGCGATGCGACGACGTCGGTTCCCTGGACGTGCGAGATGTCGACGCATTCGATGCGCAGGGGGGCCTGGTCGAGTCCGAGCGCTTCCTGCAATTCGGTCAGTGCGGCCGACCTGGTGGTGAGATCGCCTGCGCGCCTGAGCTTGTGCTGGGCGAGCGCCTCGCCCGCATTACGCTCGACGGTCTCGAAGAGTGCGCGCTTGTCGCCACGCTGCGGCACGCGCAGACTGACCTTCGACCCGCGCAACCCCGACAGCCACGCGGTGAGTTGCTCCTCGTCTGGCGGCAGCTCAGGGATCAGTACTTCTCGCGGGATCGCCTCGCTGCCGTCGAGATCGTCCTGCCGACCGTAGAACTGGGTGAGGAACTGCGCGACCTGCTCGGCGGGTGACTCGTCGTCGGGTTTCTCGACGACCCACCCTCGCTGCCCGCGCACGCGCCCGTCGCGGACGTGAAAGATCTGCACGGAGACCTCGAGGTCGTCGCCGACCATCGCGACGACGTCGGCGTCGGTGCCGTCACCGAGCACAACGGCCTGCTTCTCCATCGCGCGTCGCATCGCGCCGACGTCGTCGCGCAGCCGTGCCGCGCGTTCGAAGTCGAGTTGCTCTGCCGCCGTGTTCATCTCGCGTTCGAGGCGTCGGATCATCTGGTCGGTGCGTCCGGCGAGGAAGTCGCAGAAGTCGTTGACGATTGCACGGTGCTCGTCGGCACTCACACGTCCGATGCACGGTGCAGCGCACTTGTCGATGTAGCCGAGCAGGCACGGACGATCGATCTGGCGGTGACGTTTGAACACGCCTGCCGAGCAGGTTCTGGCCGGGAAGACGCGGGTGAGGAGGTCGACGGTCTCGCGGATCG
Source organism: Gordonia sp. 852002-10350_SCH5691597 (assembly GCF_001665715.1). Classification (NCBI taxonomy): domain Bacteria; kingdom Bacillati; phylum Actinomycetota; class Actinomycetes; order Mycobacteriales; family Gordoniaceae; genus Gordonia; species Gordonia sp. 852002-10350_SCH5691597. The sequence goes on along the minus strand of NZ_LZMO01000057.1, from coordinate 34,978 downwards.
CCCAGGCGTGGGAGTAGGGACCGAAGTACCGGACGCCCTTCTTACGCGGACCCCGGTAGACGAACAGCCGCGGATACTCTTCGTTCATGGTGACCGCGAGCATCGGGTAGGTCTTGTCGTCGCGATAGCGGACATTGAACCGAGGATCGAATTCCTTGATCCAGTTGTACTCGAGCTGAAGCGCCTCGACCTCGGTGCCGACGACCGTCCATTCGACCGACGCCGCGGTGGTGACCATCCGGCGCGTACGTGGATGCAGCGACGCCACGTCGGCGAAGTACGACGTCAGACGCGAGCGGAGGTTCTTGGCCTTGCCGACATAGATGACGCGGCCATGTGCATCGCGGAAACGGTAGACCCCGGGGTCGGTCGGAATCGTCCCCGGTGCGGGACGGTAGGTAGTCGGGTCTGCCACGGATTCCAGGCTAGTACGCGGCACCGACCGCAGCGGTGCACCCGCCGGTCAGGTCTGTGCCGAACCGCTCTGGTAACGCGCCGCGAGTTCGCGATAGCGATCCATCGCCTCGACGGCCCTGTCCCCGTCGCCCGCCTGGACCGCCAGCACCGGGATGTGCTCGTCTGCCGGCAGGAGCAACTGCGCACCGAACCCGCGGTCGGGGTAGGTCAGACCGCGCACCCGATCCCACTCGAACAGCCGGTCTCCCCACAGGTTGCGCACCGACACTCCCTGCTTGCCGACGCGCAGCCGCGGTCGAGTGAACAGCAGGATGGCGGCCGCGATGATCAGTCCGATGATGATGATCGCCGCCTGGTCCGACGCCCCGATGTTCTCCGGGCCGGTGTCGGAGATCGTCAGCAGCACACCGAAGACGATGTGGATGGCCAGCACGACGACGGCGACGACGACGGCGATCCGCGCGAGTCGGCGTGGTCGGTAGACCATGTCCCACTCGGCCTCGCCGCGCTCAGACGTGTCGGTCGACGCCATGTGCTGACGGCTCTCGGTCACGTGGGCGATCCGGCGGTGCTCAACGCACGCAGCGTGAGCGCCGACGCCAACGCTGCGGCCGTCGCCTGCGCACCCTTGTCCTCTTTGGAGTCGGGCAGACCGGCGCGGTCGAGTGCCTGTTGCTCGTTGAGTGTGGTCAGGACGCCGTTGCCGACCGGCGTCGACTCGTCGAGCGAGACACGGGTCAGTCCGGCCGTCACGGCGTCGCAGACGTATTCGAAATGTGGCGTCTCGCCTTTGATCACGACGCCGAGTGCCACCACGGCGTCGTGGGTCCGGGCCAGCGCCTGCACGATGACGGGCAGTTCGATGGCACCCGCGACCTGCACGACCGTCGGATCGTCGACGCCGTTCTTCCGTGCTTCGCGCAGTGCGCCGTCGAGCAGTGCCGTACAGATCGTCGCGTGCCACTGGGATGACACGATCGCCAGTGAGACGTCGCCTGCATCGCCGAGGTCGAGTTCGGGTTCGCCCGCGCCGCTCATGCCTGTCCTGCCTCACCAGCGACCGCTGCGCCGTCGGCGAGCGGTTCGTCGAGTCCGATGATGTCGTGGCCCATGCGGTCGCGCTTGGTTCGCAGATACCGCAGGTTCTCCTTGTTCGCACGCACCGGCATCGGTACCCGTTCGACGATCTGCAGACCGTATCCGTCGAGTCCGACCCGCTTGGCGGGGTTGTTGGTCAGCAATCGCATCGAGGTGACGCCGAGGTCGGCGAGGATCTGCGCTCCGAGTCCGTAGTCGCGCGAGTCGGCGGGCAGCCCGAGCTGAAGGTTGGCATCGACGGTGTCAGAACCTGCGTCCTGCAGCTGGTAGGCCTGCAGCTTGTGCATCAGCCCGATGCCGCGGCCCTCGTGACCACGCATGTAAAGCACCACACCGCGGCCCTCCGCGGCGACCATCTCCATCGCAGCGTCGAGCTGCGGACCGCAGTCACAGCGAAGCGATCCGAACACGTCACCGGTCAGACATTCGGAGTGCACACGCACCAGGACGTCGCTGCCGGTTCCGTCGTCTCCCGCGATGTCGCCCATGACCAACGCGACGTGCTCGACGTCGTCGTGGATGCTCGTGTAGCCGACCGCGCGGAACTCTCCGTGCCGGGTCGGGATGCGTGCGTCGGCGACGCGCACGACGTGCTTCTCGTGCCGACGACGCCACGCGATGAGGTCGGCGATTGAGATGAGTGCGAGGTCGTGTTCGTCGGCGAAGACCCGCAGTTCGGGAGTCTGCGCCATCGAACCCTCGTCCTTCTGCGAGACGATCTCGCAGATCACGCCCGCGGGAGTGAAGCCCGCGAGGCGCGCGAGGTCGACAGCGGCTTCGGTGTGTCCGGGGCGTCGAAGGACTCCCCCGTCCTTGGCGCGGAGCGGCACGACGTGGCCGGGTCGGGTGAAGTCGTTCGCGGTGCTCTCCGGGTCGGAGAGCTTGCGCATGGTCGTCGCGCGGTCGGACGCGCTGATGCCGGTGCCGATGCCCTCACGCGCGTCGACCGTCACGGTGTAGGCGGTGCCGTGCTTGTCCTGGTTCACCGAGTACATCGGGGGCAGGCCGAGTCTGTCGCAGGTGTCGCCGTCGAGCGGCACACACAGGTAGCCCGACGTGTAGCGCACCATGAAAGCAACGAGCTCCGGAGTTGCCTTCTCGGCGGCGAAGATCAGGTCGCCCTCGTTCTCGCGGTCCTCGTCGTCGACCACAACGACTGCCTTGCCGGCGGCGATGTCGGCGATGGCGCGCTCGACGGTGTCGAAGTCGACCGTCGTGTGCGTGGCCGTGCCGTCGGTGACGGTGTTATCGGTACTCATCTGTGTCACTTCACTCCTGCTGCGTCCGCGGGTGTTGCGGTGGTGTTCGCCGACGCAAGACGTTCGACGTACTTGGCGATGACGTCGACTTCGAGGTTGACCACGGCACCCACCTGCGCCGTACCCAAGTTCGTCTCGTTCAACGTGGTGGGGATCAGGGAAATTTCGAACCAGCTCTGCCCCTGCCCGCCGGGGTCGCCACCGATGGCGGACACGGTGAGGGACACACCGTCGACGGTGATCGATCCCTTCTCGACGAGGTAGCGCGACAACGAGTCTGGAACGGCGATCCGCACGACGGTCCAGTGCTCAGAGGGCGTCACCAAGGTCACCGTGCCGGTTCCGTCGACGTGGCCCTGGACGATGTGCCCGCCGAAGCGGCCGTCTGCGGCCATGGCGCGTTCGAGGTTGACGCGGCTGCCGGTCGCAAGGACGTCGAGCGAGCTGCGATTGAGGGATTCGGCCATCACGTCGACCGTGAACGCGCCATCAGACGACAACTCCACGACGGTCAAGCACACACCGTTGACCGCGATCGAGTCGCCGTGTGAGGCGTCAGAGGTGACCAGCGGTCCGGAAATGGTGAATCGGGCCGAATCCGAAAGGTCGTCGCGCGCGACGATCGTGCCGAGTTCTTCGACGATGCCGGTGAACAATATGCGCTCCTGTCCTGCCCTCATTGCGGGCGACCCACTGCGTTCCGGATAACCCGACGTGTTCTGAGCGAACACACTGGGCAACCCGCGTGGGGCGGACAGGGCGGCACACCTGTGCCGTCTTGTTCTCTCGCATCCGGACTATGACCGTCGGCTCCGGATTCACACCGGATCTGCTGACCCCGACCTTGCGGCCGGGCGCTCGCGGGCTTGTCGAAGCGACCTGATCGCGACCACTCACCGCCGGTGGGGACTTTCACCCCGCCCCGAGAACGTCACTTTCGACGCTAGCACGCAGGTGAAGGGGTCCGACACTCACCCGAAACCCGCAAACCGCCTCCGGCGCCCCTCACCGGGTGATAATTCCGATCAGCGGGCGTTCATCGCCCACGCCGCAGTGTTCAACCACATTGTTCAACCCCATGGGAAGGCGGTGTCGCCATGACCGCGAACACCGAGCAGAGTTCAACAGGGCAGACGACGTCGTCGAAGCTCCTCGGACTCGCCGCACGTAACTGGATTCCGCTTCTGCTCATCGTTCTGGGAGTCATCTTCATCGCGCAGAACACCCAGCATGTGCGCATCAACTTCTTGTTCTTCCACGTCGGAGCGTCGTTGTGGCTGGTCCTCACGATCATCGCGCTCGCGGGCGTGATCGCAGGATGGTTCATCGGCCGGAACCGCTTGAAGCGCAAGTAGGTTCAGTCACGCGCCATGCGGATGAGAACGTCGTCACCGAGTCGCTCGACGTCGGTGGTGACAAATCGCTTCGCTTGCGCGAGGGTCCTGAGCGCTGGCCGGTCGACCGAAGCAGCACCTGCGCCGAGCACTGTCGGTGCGACGTAGGCCTCGATTTCGTCGACGAGACCCGCGTCGATGAAGGCGCCGATGATCGCCGGTCCGCCCTCGACCAGCACCCAGGTGGCGTCGGGTAGGGCGGCGAGGACGTCTGCCGGGTCGTGGCTGCGCACCTGCAGAAACGGCGCGGCGTCGTCGCGTATGCGGGCCGACGTGTCGACGTCGCGCAACCCCATCGCCACCCGGACCGGTTGGAGTGGCGCGAGAGTGTCGTCGGGCAGGCGTGCGGTGAGAGAGGGATCGTCAGCGAGCACGGTTCCGGTGCCTACGACGATGGCGTCGATCTGCCGGCGCTGGAGGTGTGTGCGCGCCCGTGATTGTTGGCCGGTGATCCAGCGGCTCGTGCCGTCGGGTGCGGCCACCCGGCCGTCGACCGTCGACGCGATCTTCGCGGTGACGAACGGCCTGCCGTGCTCCTGCGTGAACAGCCAGTGGCGCAGTGGACCGGTGCGCGCCTCGACGTCGAGGCGACCGGATTCGACGTCGACGCCCGCGTCGCGCAGCCGCCCGGCTCCCCCGCTGGCGGTGGGATTGGGGTCCGCAACAGCGAACACCACGCGCGCGATCCCCGCGTCGATCAGGGCCTGCGAACACGGGCCGGTGCGGCCGGTGTGATTGCAGGGTTCGAGTGTCACCACCGCGGTTGCGCCGCGCGCGGCGTCCCCCGCAGCACGCAGCGCCATGATCTCGGCATGCGGCCCACCAGGTGGCTGTGTGTGGCCGCGCGCGACGATCTCGCCATCAGGCGACACGATCACCGCCCCGACGGGCGGATTGGGAGAGCTGAGCCCCAGTGCGCCGACCGATTCCTCGATGGCTGACCGCATCGAGGAATCGAGCAGGGGTTTGTCAGTCGACACGAGCCCTGGCCGTGGCGGCCTGCTCGCGCAACGCTGCGACAGCCTTACCGGGATCGTCGGCACCGTAGACAGCCGAACCCGCGACGAAGCAGTCGACGCCCGCTTCGGCGGCCTGCTCGATGGTGTCGGCGTTGATTCCGCCGTCGATCTCGACGAGCAGTCGCAGATCCGACGAGTCGACGATCGTGCGCACGATCTTGACCTTCTCCAGCACCTCAGCGATGAACTTCTGTCCGCCGAAGCCCGGCTCGACACTCATCACGAGCAACGTGTCGATGTCGCGCAGGATCTCCAGGTACGGCTCGAGCGGCGTGTTCGGCTTGATCGCGAGGCCGGCCTTTGCTCCTGCCGCGCGGATGTCACGCGCAACATCGACGGGATCCGACGTCGCCTCGGCGTGAAAGGTGACGTTGTAGGCACCGGCCTCGGCGTACGGCGGCGCCCAGCGCTTGGGGTCGTCGATCATCAGGTGGCAGTCGAGGGGGATGTCGGTTGCCTTGAGCAGGCTCTCGACGACCGGGAGCCCGAGCGTGAGGTTGGGGACGAAATGCGCGTCCATCACATCGACGTGCAGCCAGTCGGCGCGAGTGCTGCCCGGATGCGCGACCGCAGCAGATTCGGCTGCGAGATTGGCGAAATCGGCGGAGAGAATCGACGGCGCGATCATCGGCGTGTTGGCGTCACTCATGGCAGCCAATCTAACTGTCCACCGGACCCGACGATGTGGCAGGTTCTGCGGAGGCAGCCGGCGGCACCTGCTCTTCACGCGCGGCGATCGGTGACCGCACCGCGCGGAACGTCCACAGCTTGTTGACGGCGAAGTTGATGGGCATCGTGATCACGATCGTGATGATCTGGGCCCAGTACTCACGCGAATGCAGACCTGCGCCCTCGTGGAAGAACGACGACGAGAGGTAGATCGGCGACGTCGGATTGGTGAAGCCCACCTTCAGGAACATGCCGACGATCGCAGCGACGCTGCCGACGGCGAGAAATGGCCAAAACTCCGACCACCAACTCGCATGCTTGGCACTTTTGAAGGTCCATGTGCGGTTCAGCTGGAAATTCACGCAATTCGCCACGAGAAATCCGACGATCCAGACGATAACCGTATAGCGAAGGTTGAAGTCGGTGCCGCTGACGTGCCACACCACGTCGTTCGCCTTGGTGGTACCGCCGTGGGCCTTGTTCAGCAGGATAGCGACGACCATATTGACGACGACTCCGCACGCTCCGACAATGCCGAAACGGACAAACTGGCCCATGCTACGTATGTGTTCGGCGTACCGGGCTGCGCGAAGATCGTTCACGTATGGGCAATATACGTGGTCAACGCTCAAACTCCCGCACCGAGAATCAGCGCGCCGTCGGAAGTGATGATATTTGTGCCCTCTGAATGCGCAGCATTTCGCCCATCTGCCATAGGCGATGTACGCGCGTCATCGTCGACGACGAGGTCAGCGGAACCCTCGTAGGCGTCGGCTACGCAACTGACGTCACGCAGCGTTGATCGGTGCCGCCAGTTCGGTCTCGAGCGCGCTCTCCCCCCCGGCCGGAATCCGACGGTGGGCGGTGAGGTGCTCCGATGCTCGCACCCCGAGGGGGTGATGACGTCGATCACGGTGATGTCGCCGAACTCAGTGCGCCGACGGTACTTCCAACCGGGCAGTTCCTTGACCAGATTGTGAAGGCGGCACAGCCCCTCGCCGTTCTCAGCAGTCGTTTCTCCACCACTGCGATGGGCGAGGACGTGATCGATGTGTTCGACGTGGCCGTTGCAGTAGGCAACCCGACACCGCCTGTCACGCCGGGCGACGAAGAGCGCCAATGCCGACGGGAAGCACCGCGACCTGGCGTCCATCGAGACCAACGTGCCGTCGGACGGCCTGGCGTAGAGGCGGCGCAGGCTCGATGCGGTCTCGCTGTCAGGATCGAAGCCTTCCGAGATGAGCTGGCGTGCGATCGACGCCGGAATCGGCCCGTATCCCGGAACCTCCGCCGCCTTCTCACCCCCGAGCATCGTCTCCGCTGACATCACCAGGTCGACAGCGACCGGGACCGCATCGGCTGACGCCTGTCCCGTGACCCGCTCGACGAGCGTGTCGGCCATGATCTGCGCGTGGCTGCGGTCGTCTGCACCGACGACCGAGTCGGCGTACCGCTTGAGTGCCGCGTAGACCGAGATTCCCTGCTTCATCGGCAGCAGCGCGGACAACTGCGTCATCAGATCCGGCGCCGGACGAACTGACACTCGACGATCCTTCTCCGCCTTGGCCTTTCGATCGACGACGGCGCGGGGTTCCAACTCGTATGCGTGTTGCTTCGCCAACGCCTCGAGTTGCCGATCGCCGACGCCTGCGAGGGTCTCCGGATCCTGACAGACCCGACGGTCGATCTCCTCACGCGTTTCGCGCGTGAGGTAGGCGGTCTCGCGGACCAGAATTGTGGCGCGCCACTCGGTCAGTCGGCCCGATGCCAGCGCATCGCGCGTGTGCGGCATCTCGTGGTGGAGCGCCCGCGCGAATCCGAGGTACTGAGACCCCTTCTGCGGAGAGGCTTTTCGCGCGATTCCGATTTCGGCCGAGAGTCCCCGACCCAGCCTCGCCTTCGGTATGCCACGCAGCTCCTCATCGGCGCGACGGAGTTCATCCAACCGCGCGGCCTCACGGGCCTGCGCTGCAGCACAGGCGGATTTGATCTCTTCCAGCACGGTGAGCCGGGCGGCGGCATCGGCTTCGGACTCCGCAGCCGACATCTCACCGAGCGCAGAAACCAGCGATTCCAGCTCGCTGGTTTCTGCAAACATGAGGCTCCCGACGTCGTCGAATGTTTGTTCTAGTCTACGCTGAATGTAGCCTTGCTGCAATCATTTTCGATCAAAATGGCGCCGGGGCGAGTAGGTCGACAAGTGCCCTGACATCGTCATCCACCATCGGTCGCTCTGTCGCCAGTACGCGATACCAAATGACACCGAACACGACGTCGGCAACGAGTTCCGCCGACAGGTGGCCAGGAAAATCGCCACGCGCTGCGGCACGGTCCACGATCTCGATGAGCGCCTCACGTCGACGGTTCAAGAATCCTTCACGAAACCGTTGAGCGAACTCGGGATTGACCTGCGACTCCGCCATGAGGCTACGCAGCGTGTCTGCGATTCCCGGCACTGCTAGCAACCTGAGCGAATCTCGGAGGAAGTGTTCGATGTCGTCACGGAAGGTGCCATGGTCGTCGTGCGAGACACTCAGGTCGGCCTTCGAGGCACCAGCTTCGAGAAGCACGTCAGCCTTCGTCGGCCACCATCGGTACACCGTCTGCTTACCGACACCTGCACGAGTAGCAATGCCCTCAATCGTCAGACCCCCAAAACCCACTTCCTGCGTGAGCTGAAATGCGGCCGACAGGATTGCACTCCTCGCGTGTTCGTTGCGCTTGGGACCTCGGCGACTCGCTGATTGGTCCGACATGCCAACAACCCTAGCAATCACGAGACGCGATGGTCCGCAATTGCCGCTAACGTAAATACGAACCGCAACGTCTCGTGAAGGGATTTGTCTCATGCCTACATCGCTCATCATCGGCGGGAGCTCCGGAATTGGTCTCGCCACCGCCGCCCGACTCAGCACCCTGGGCGACATCGTCCACATCGCTGGTCGCAACGTGAAATCTCTGTCTGAGGCCACGCGCCAGCATCCGTCGCTGATCCCGCATGAACTCGACGCGGGCGACTTTGATGCTGTTGCCTCCCTGGCCGCCGGCGTGGGCGTCGTCGATCGTCTCATCGTGACGGTGAGCGGCAACAAGGGAGTTGGACCGCTCGCCGACCTGGACCTCGAACGCCTGCGCTCGGCCTTCGACGAGAAGCTCTGGCCGACCATCACAGCTCTCAAAGCCGCATTACCGCATCTCGCACACAGCGCATCGGTCACTTTGGTCGGTGCGATCACCGCCCGCATCGGCATGCCGGAGACAGCCGGCATTGGTTCTCTCAACGCCGCAGTGGAGGGACTAGTGGCACCACTTGCCGCCGAGTTGGCGCCGGTGCGTGTCAACGCTGTCTCGCCCGGCTATGTCGACACCCCCTGGTGGAGCATGCTCGACGACGACGCCCGCCCTGCTGTTTTCAAACAGATCGCGGACGGGCTGCCGACCAAGAGAATCGCGGCCGCCGACGATATCGCGCAGGTCATCGAACTACTCGCCACCAACCCGAACATCACCGGCACCGTCATCGAGTCCGACGGAGGAGCCCGCGTCGCCTGACCCGGCACCGCCCTCCGACTGTCACTCCTTCGTCAGCGCGGCCAGGAACATCGCGTCGGTGCCCTGCCGATGGGGCCAGAGTTGTACGTGCGGGCCGTCGCCGATCTCCTCGGTGCCCACCAGTGGCCGGGCGTCGAGCTGCCGAGCCTCCGGGACGTCGTCGAGAACAGAGGCGACGAGTTCGGTCGTCTCCGCGGGGTGCGGCGAGCACGTCGAATAGACGACGACGCCGCCGGGGCGCACCATTCGCAAAGCCTCCGTGAGCAATTCACGCTGAAGTCCCACGAGCTCGGTGACGTCCTCGGGAGTGCGCCGCCAGCGGGCCTCCGGTCGACGACGAAGCGAGCCGAGTCCCGAACACGGGGCGTCGAGCAGAATTCTGTCGTAGCCGGGGGCCAATCCCGTCTCGGGCGTGAGAGTGCGCGCGTCGCCGACGTGGACGTCGACAGGCATGTCGCGGGTGACACCGCGGATCAGGTCGGCGCGGTGTTCGCTCACCTCGACGGCGTCGACGTGTGCCCCGTCGATGTCGGCGATCGCGCCGATCAGCGCGGCTTTACCGCCGGGGCCTGCGCACATGTCCAACCATCGGCCGCCGTCCTCGCCGATGTCGGCGGCGGTGACAGCCCGTGCGACGAGCTGACTCCCCTCATCCTGAACTCCCGCATACCCCTGGCGCACAGCCTCGATGTCGCCAGGGTCGCCGCCCGGCAGGTACACCGCGTACGGCGAGTAGCGACCAACCTCGCCACCGCTCGTGAGGGCCAGTTCCTCGGCAGTGATCAATCCCGGACGCGCGACGAGGTGCACCGGCGGGCGCTCGTCGTCGGCGGCGAGTGCGGCCTGCAGCTCGCCTGCGGAGCCCCCGAGTGCGTCGGAGAACACCTCCGCGATCCACCGCGGATGGGCGTACCGGAACGCGAGATTGCCGACGAGATCCTCCCAGATCGGCGGAGCGAGTTCGTCGACCCACAGATCCTCGTCGCGCTGAGAAATCTTGCGCAGCACAGCGTTCACGAAACCCGATGGCCCCATGCCCTTTTCGCTACGAACAAGATCGACGGACGTCGAGACCGCCGCGTGCGCCCCGATGCGGGTACGCAGCAACTGGTAGGCACCGAGACGCAGCACGTCGAGAACGTCGCCGTCGATCTCGGACACCGGACGATTCGCCGCCGCGGCGATGATCGCGTCGAGAGTGCCGAGTGCACGCGCTGTGCCGTAGGTCAGCTCGGTCGCCAGCGCGGCGTCGCGTCCGGTGATCTTGCGCTCCCGCAACAGCTTCGGGAGTACGAGGTTGGCGTAGGCGTCGCGCTCACGGACTGCGCGAAGGACGTCGCGGGCGACCTCGCGGACCGGATCGGCGGCCTTCTTTCGCAGTTTCGGATCACTCATGACAGCACCGTCTCCTCGTCGAGTCGCGCACCACGCGCCCAATCCGTGGCGGGCATCTGCTTCTTGCCCGGCGGCTGCACCCACCCGAGCCGCACGGGATCGGTGGCCGTCCCGACGAACACCACCTTTTTGGTGACGACGACGCGCCCGGGCGCCAGATCCTTCGGCGCGGACGGGTCGTCGGAGCCGACGAGGCCGACCGGGCCGAGCTTCACGCGCGCGTCGCCGAGTGTCGTCCACGCGCCAGGTGCGGGAGTGTGCGCACGGATACGTCGATCGAGCAGGTGCGCGGGCAGATCCCACCGGACCCGCGCGTCGTCGACCTCGACCTTGGGTGCGTGGCTGACTCCCTCTGCGGGCTGCGGCACCGGCGACAACGCACCCGCGGCGATCCCGTCGAGAGTGGACGCGAGGAGCGTCGACCCTGCGTCGGACAGCCTGTCCAGCAGGTCTCCGCTGGTGTCGGTCGGCCGGATCGTTTCGGTCAGCACACCGCAGACAGGGCCGGTGTCGAGGCCCTTCTCCAGCAGGAAGGTGCTGGCGCCCGTGGTCTCGTCACCGGCGGCGATCGCGGCCTGCACCGGTGCGGCCCCACGCCACGCGGGCAACACCGAGAAGTGCAGATTGATCCAGCCGTGCGGCGGGATCTCGAGAACGTCCGGCGGAATCAGCCCGCCATAGGCGACCACGGCTCCGACGTCGGGTTGCCACCGCGCGAGTGCGTCGCCGACCTCCGCGTCGGACATCCGACGCGGGCTGATGACCTCGATGCCGTTCGCATCGGCGAGTTCGGCGATCGGTGACCGCGACACCTTACGACCACGCCCCGCGACCGCATCGGGTCGCGAGATCACACCGACGACCTCATGGTCGGCCGAGGAGAGCAGTCGCTGCAATGAGGGCACCGCGACCTCGGGTGTTCCGGCGAACACGATCCGCACGTCAGACTCCTTCGGCGTCGTTGGGCGCAGACATTGCGCTCATCCGATGGTAGGTGGATCGACCTGCACACGGATCGGCCCGGTCTCGTGATGTGTGTTGCGGCGCACCTGCGCCTCGGTCAGCGCCGCCGTCAGCTCTCGCCCGTGTCGGCGGTCGGTGCGCACCAGAATGCGTTCGATCTCGGCGCCGTCGGGAACACCAGCGGGGGGACGGACGCCCGGTGGCAGTGGCACCGGACCGAGAACGTCTGCACCAGAAGGCAATTCGATCAGATCGGTGAACGCGTTGATCGACGCGGTGTCGCCGTCGATCGAGGCCATCGTCACCGCGGGCGGAAAACCCAACTCGACCCGATTGCCGAGTTCGTGCGCGGCGAAACCCACCGGATCCCACCGGATGACCGCTTGCACCGGGCTCAGCGACGCGTCGGCGACGATCACCATCGCACCGCCGTCGTGGCGCGCACGGATCAGCGCACCGATCGCCATCCAGCGGCGCACCGCGTTCTCGTCGACGCGCAGGTCGAAGCGGTCGAGCTGGGCCCACGTGTCGAGGACGATCGCCGCTCCGTAACCGCCGTCGGCAATTGGTTCTGCACCCGGCGTCGACACGACGACGCGCGCCCCACCGTCGACTCGGTCGTGGATCGACGAGCCGCCACTGGTGAGCACCGGGACACCCGCAAAGGCACGTCCCAACTCCTCGGCAGTACGGCGTGCGCCCGTCGTGAGCGCCCTGACCTGCATACCGCCACATTCGACGCAGCGAAAGCGCAGCTCGATCCGGCCACACCATCGGCAGGTGAGCTGCTGGTCGGCGCCCATCTGCACCGGCCCGTGACACGACCTACAGCGCACGTGGGTACGACATCGCGCGCACGCGAGCGACGGGATGTATCCGCGCCGAGGCACGCTGAACAGGACCGGGGCGTCGGCGGCGATGGCTTTCCGCGCGGCGTCGAACGCCACCTCGGGTATGCGTGCGCTGTGCGCCAACGGATCACGTGCCACGCGCGCATCCTCGTCGCTGATCGCGTCGATCCTGGGGCTGCGGTCGCGGACCGTCGTTCGCGCGGCAACGAGGTCGTGGGCCCAGCCGGCCTCGGCGAGTACCTGTGCCTCGGCGGTTCGTGCGAAACCACCGATCACGAGTCCGGCGCGCTCGATGTGCGCCCTCAACACCGCGACCTCGCGTGGGTGCGGATACGGCGCTCGCGGCTCATCGAGGCTGTCGTCGCCATCGTCCCAGATGACCATCAGCCCCAGGTCGTGCACGGGCGCGAACACCGCACTGCGGGTACCGAGTACGACGTCGGCCGCGCCTCGACGCACCGCCAACCATCGCCGATACCTGGCGGTCGGGCCGAGTCCTGCGGCGAGCGTGACGCACCGGTCGTCGAGCAGCGGCTCACATGCTGCCGACAATCTGTCGAGATCACGTTGATCGGGTACTACGACGACCACGCCGCGCCCCGCCGCGGCGACGTGCGCCGCGAGTTCGGCGAGTCGTGCCGGCCAGTCCTCCCCCGGCGTCGCCTGCCACAACGCCCGCGGAGCACCTTCGGCGAGCGAGTCGAGGAACGAGCCGGCGTTGAGATACGCACGCCACCCGTCACGTTCGGGAACGACGACGTCCGACGTCGGCGCAGGCGTCTCCTCCTTTTCGGTGCGCGCGTGTCGTGGCGGCACCGCGAGTCGGATCACGTCGGACATCGTGCCCGCGTAGCGCTCGGCCACCGCACGACAGACGAGCATCATCTCGGGCGAGAGCACCGGCTCGGGCGAGACGATCCGTTCGAGCCACCCCAGCTTGCCGGGATGCTCGGATTCCTCAACGCGGTCGAGAAGAAAGCCGTCGACGAGTCGGCCAGAGAACCGAACCCGCACGCGGACTCCCGGGACGGCATCGGAATCTTGCTCGGCGTCGATCAGATAATCGAAAGGCCGGTCGAGATGGGCCAGCCCGAGCATGGGCAGAACCTTCGCGACCGGCTTCGACGCTGCACGTTCTTTCTGCAGAACTGCGGCTTATGTCTTAGAGACCCGCTGCCGAGCGCAGCTTGTCGGCCCGGTCGGTGTTCTCCCAGGGCAGGTCCAGATCGGTGCGCCCGAAGTGGCCGTAGGCCGCGGTCGGGCCGTAGATGGGACGCAGCAGGTCGAGATCGCGGATGATCGCGAGCGGGCGCAGATCGAACGTCTCGGAGATCGCCTTGCGGATGACCTCGGGATCGGTTTTCTCGGTGCCGAAGGTCTCGACGAAGAGTCCGACGGGAGCTGCCTTGCCGATGGCGTAGGCGACCTGCACCTCGATGCGGCTGGCCAGACCGGCGGCGACAGCGTTCTTGGCGACCCAGCGCATCGCGTACGCCGCGCTGCGGTCGACCTTCGACGGATCCTTACCCGAGAAGGCACCGCCGCCGTGGCGAGCCATGCCGCCGTAGGTGTCGACGATGATCTTGCGTCCGGTCAGGCCTGCGTCGCCCATCGGACCGCCGAGTACGAACTTGCCCGTGGGGTTGACCAACAGTCGGTAGCCCTCGGTGGTGAAGCCGGGCAGATCCAGCTCGGCGAGGACCGGATCGATCACCTGCGACTTGATGTCAGGGGTGAGCATCTTCTCGAGGTCGATATCGGCTGCGTGCTGGGTCGAGACGACGACCGTGTCGAGTCGGACCGGCTTGTCGCCGTCGTATTCGATGGTGACCTGGGTCTTTCCGTCGGGGCGCAAGTACGGCAGCGTGCCGTTCTTACGAACCTCGGTCAGCCGACGTGACAACCGATGAGCGAGCGCGATCGGAACCGGCATCAGCTCGGGGGTCTCGTTGGTGGCGTACCCGAACATGAGTCCCTGGTCGCCCGCGCCCTGCGCGTCGATCTCGTCCTCGGAGATGCCGCTGCGGCTCTCGTGCGAGTTGAAGACACCACCCGCGATATCGGGTGACTGCGCACCGATCGCCACGTTCACACCGCACGACGCACCGTCGAAGCCCTTGGTCGACGAGTCGTAGCCGATCTCGAGAATCTTGCTGCGGACGATGCCGGGGATGTCGACGTAGGCGGTCGTCGTGACTTCTCCTGCCACATGTACCTGGCCGGTGGTGACGAGGGTCTCGACGGCAACGCGGGCCTTCGGGTCGTCGGTGAGGATGGCGTCGAGCACCGAATCGCTGATCGCGTCGCAGATCTTGTCCGGATGGCCCTCCGTGACCGACTCACTGGTGAACAGGCGTGACGCAGAGCTGGTCATCTGATCCTCTCAAACTCGTGTCCCCCAGTGGGAGCACACGGCAAACTCGAATGGTCGCCGTTGGTGGTCTCGTGGATTACAAACCTACACACTCGCCCCGACATTCGATTGACGAGGTGGAGGGCGAACCTAATCAGGCAGCAAAGCGCGAACTTCGTCTAGTATTCGGCTCGCCATGAGTGTTTTCGAACCGTAGGGAAGCGACGTCTCGTTGCCGTTCGCCGCGAGCAACCAGCCCGTATTGTCCTCGGTGCCGAACGCCTTGCCGTCGCCGACCGCGTTCACGACGAGCAGGTCGCAGCCCTTCCGACGCAGCTTCGCGCGGCCGTGGTCGAGCACACCACCCTGGTCGTCGCCCGTCTCCGCGGCGAAGCCGACGATCACGACCTCGGACGGGATGGCACCGGACTCCCTGGACTGCACGAGTCCCCGCAGAATGTCGGGATTGGTCGTCAGCTCGATGGGTGCGGGGCCATCGTCGTTCTTCTTGATCTTGGTGTCGTTGACGGTGACCGGACGGAAGTCGGCGACAGCAGCGGCCATGATCACCGCGTCGGCGTCTGCGGCACGCTTGGTCATCTCGTCGGCGAGTTGGCGCGCGTCCTCGATATGGACCACCTCGACGCCTGCCGGCTCGCCTGCCTCATTGGTCGAACCCGCGACGACGGTGACATGAGCGCCACGCTGTGCCGCTGCGCGTGCGAGTGCGAAGCCCTGTTTACCGGAACTGCGGTTGCCGAGGTAGCGCACGGGGTCGAGCGGCTCACGGGTACCTCCCGCGCTGATCACGATGCGCGCACCCGCGAGGTCGTAGGGCAGCGCGCCGGAGCGGTCGAGCAGCAACTCGCCGAGCAGTGCGATCTCCTGCGGCTCGGGGAGGCGCCCAGCGCCGGTATCGCGACCGGTCAGCCGACCGGACGCCGGCGTCACGACAGTGGCGCCGCGCTCACGCAACGTGGCGACGTTGGCCTGCGTTGCGGGGTGCTCCCACATCTCCGTGTGCATGGCGGGGACGAACATCACCGGACAGATGACCGTCAGTAGCGACGCGGTGAGGAGGTCGTCGGCCCGTCCCATCGCGGCACGGGCCATCAGGTCTGCTGTGGCCGGTGCGACGATCACCAGGTCGGCAGCCTGACCCAATCGCACGTGCGGCACTTCGTCGACGTGGTCGAAGACCTCGGTCGAGACGGGATGACCCGACAGCGCTTCCAGGGTTGCCTTGCCGACGAACTCGAGTGCTGCACGGGTCGGGATGACCCGCACCTCGTGTCCGGCCTCGGTGAAGTGTCGGATGACCGAGCACACCTTGTATGCGGCGATCCCGCCGCCGACACCGACCAGAATGCGCCGCTTGGCGTCCGGAGTGGACATCTCCTGTGAGTGCTACTCGCCCTCGGTGTGCTGCAGCAGATCCGAGTGGATCTCGCGCATGGCGATCGACAGTGGCTTCTCCTGCATACCCGGCTCGACCAGCGGACCGACGTACTCGAGGATGCCGTCGCCGAGCTGGTTGTAGTAATCGTTGATCTGACGTGCGCGCTTGGCTGCGTAGATCACCAGGGCGTACTTCGACGACGCGCGCTCGAGCAGATCGTCGATCGGAGGGTTGGTGATACCGAGTGGGGTGTCGTACGACGGTGCGTCGACGATCTCGGGGGTGTCGAAATTGGTCTGCGTGCTCACGCGAACTCCTGCTTTGTATTGTCGGATCCAACCAGCAAGGATACCAACTGGCGGGCGGCTGAGTCGACTTCGTTGTTTACCACCACGTGGTCGAACTCGCCCTGCGCGTCCATTTCGGTTCTGGCGGTTTCGAGACGACGCTGCGCCGCCTCGGGTGTTTCGGTGCCGCGACCTGCGAGTCGTTCGACGAGATCGTCCCAACTCGGCGGCGCGAGGAAGACGGTGATGGCCTCGGAAAGTCGGCGTACCGCGTTGCGTGCGCCAGCCAGGTCGACCTCCAACAGTACCGGCTGACCGGTCGCGAGGGCGTTTTCGACAGGCTTCGCCAGCGTGCCCGATCGCTGGAGTCCGCCGTGGATCTCTGCCCACTCGAGGAATTCGTCTTCGGCGATCATGCGATCGAACTCGGCGTCGGACACGAAGAAGTAGTCACGCCCGTCGACCTCGCCGGGGCGCGGGGCGCGGGTCGTGGCGGAGACACTGAAGAACAGAGTGGGCACGAGCTCGCGGACTCGCCTCACGACGGTCGACTTACCCACGGCCGAGGGGCCGACCAGAATAACCAGTCGGCCCCTCGTGTGTGTGTTCTGCCCGCTCAGGACGGGAACTTCTCGAGCAGCGCCTTGCGCTGACGATCGCCGAGGCCGCGCAGGCGGCGCGTCGGGGCGATCTCGAGTTCGGTCATGATTTCCTGCGCCTTGACCTTGCCAACCTTCGGCAACGCCTCGAGCAGAGCCGAGACCTTCATCTTGCCGAGGATCTCATCGGTCTCGGCATCCTTGAGCACCTGCGAGAGATCGGTGCCACCGCGCTTGAGACGCTCTTTGAGCTCGGCGCGTACTCGGCGAGCGGCAGCTGCCTTCTCCAACGCAGCGGCGCGCTGCTCGTCTGTCAACTGGGGAAGCGCCACGGGTTCCTCCGTCTTTCGTTCTCGAACTGACTACACCGGCGCCCGGGGCAGGCTCCGGTGGCGTGTGGCCGCGTGTCTCGACGTGTACTCGCCCGATCAGGGGCACCATCACGTCGAATGACTGCAGCGAAAGCGACCGTACCCATCTGAACAGGCATTTGCGAGAGGCACCCCCGCGTTTTCGGTCGGCCTCGGTGATGTAGAGGGTTGGGAAACTCCCTGCTCACCGACGACCCGGCAGAGCCTACGCGTCCGCTGTGACAGATCGCGAATCCGAACAAAACAGCTGGTCAAAGGCTCAGCTGCGCGACACGTGTGTTCCGGACGCCTCGACCTCGTCGATGCTCGTCGAATTCCGCCTGGTACTGCTGTGACAGCAGTTGCGACCGACAAACTCCACGAATTGATGCACTGCTTGAGCGTGTCGCGCGCCCGCGTCCTCGACGCTCCCCTTTGCTGACGCCCACATCCACCGATCGGGGGATGCGCTGATCATCCTGCTGATCAGCCCGTCGGCGGAGGTTGCGAAGGGCTTCTGAGCGGCAAAGTCATTGGTGTCAGAAACAGCGACCACGCCCCCCAAGGACGCGGCCCCGTCGCAAGGAGAAACACCATGAACGCCAACAACACCACCCCCGAGGCCAACACCGCCGCCGCAAGCACCGGGCAGACCAAGCCGCGTCACCGGAAGGCCTTCGCGATCCGCACCGCAGCCGTTGTCGCAGGACTCGGCATTGCCGGCACACTGGCCGCCGCCGGAGTCGGCGCGGCACACGCGGGCACCTTGCCGGTGAACCATCCGGGAGAGCCGACCGTCGCCATGACCATCACCAACCGCACCAATCACACCGAGTTCTACGCGGGCGGTACGCCTGGCTCCGGTCAGTGGATCAACGCACCTCAGTTCGCTCTGGCCCCGGGGGCCAGCGAGGTCGTCACCGCGAGCGCACCGAACGCACCGTCGGAGACGGTGTTCGTCAACTACCAGGTCGGCGCCTTCGGCCCGCGTGCGATCTACGAGCTGGAGAACGTCCGCGGCGATGTGAACACCAACATGACCGGCACCACCGGTGGTCACTACTTCGTCAATGCCTCGGTCGCGAGCGGATTCCCCAACGCGAACGCTGTCTACGACCTCTGGTGATAGGAACGAGCAGGCGCCCGCCCGGCACAGACAGTGTCGGGCGGGCATTTCGTCGTCGGAGCCCTCGGAACTCCGACGATCAGCCCAGAGCGGCCTCTACCTCGTCGCGAGCGAGCGCGAACGCCGTCCGCAGCGCCGCAACATCGGGACCCGCGCGCAGCACCCCGCGGGAACTCGCGGGCAGTACCCAGGCCGGATCGGCGCCGTCGAAAACCTCGGGGAGGTCGGCGGCCGTCGCACCCTGCGCCCCGAGACCGGGAGCCAGGATGGGGCCTTTCAGTGCGCTCAGATCGAGCCCATGCGCACGGGTTGCTCCGACGACAAGCCCGACCGTCGCCGATCCGTCAGCGTTCTGTTCAGCGGCGTCGTCGACGATCGTCTGTCCGACGGCCCGGTCCCCCGTCGCGGCGAGCTGCACGCCCGCCCCCTCGGGGTTGGATGTGCGTGCGAGCACGAAGACTCCGCGCCCGCCGCGCCGCGCGGCGTCGATCGCGGGTGACAGTGAGCCGAATCCCAGATACGGCGAGACGGTGACGGCGTCGGCGCACAGCGGTGACCGTTCGTCGAGCCACGCGTGGGCGTACGCCTGCATCGTCGAGCCGATGTCGCCGCGTTTGGCGTCGGCGAGTACGACGGCACCCGCCGCGCGGCACCCCGCGATGACAGACTCCAACACTGCGAATCCAGTCGCGCCGAACGCCTCGAAGAAGGCCACCTGCGGTTTGATCACGGCTGCAACAGGGCCGAGCGCGTCGACGCAGATGTCGGCGAACTGCCGCAGCCCAGTGGTGTCGACGGGCAACCCCCACTGCTCGAGCAGCTCGACGTGGGGATCGATCCCGGCGCACAGCCTGCCACGTTCGGCAACAGCAGATCGGTAGTGAACCGCGAAACCTGTTGTGTCCGAACGTGTCACATTCATCACCCCTCGTTGATCAGCGTCGCGTGCCGACGCTGCAGCGATTCGACGCCTATCTCTTTTCGCATCGCAGCCTCGATGCCCTGCACCGCAGCGCTGGCTCCCTGCACGGTGGTGATGCACGGAATTCCGGCGGTGACCGCAGCACTGCGGATCTCATAGCCGTCGACACGCGGCCCCGACTGGCCGTAGGGCGTGTTGATCACCATCGCGACCTCACCGGCGAGAATCGCGTCGACGATCGTACGCTCCCCCGGCTTGGCCTCGAAGTGCTTGGGCACTGTCGTCGCGACGATTCCGTTGCGTCGCAACACCTCTGCGGTGCCCTCGGTGGCCAGGATGGTGAACCCGAGGTCGGCGAGGTGTTTGACCGGGAACAGCAGCGCGCGCTTGTCCTTGTTGGCCACCGACACGAAGACGGCGCCCTGCGTGGGCAGTGAGCCGTATGCCGCGGTCTGCGACTTGGCAAAGGCTCGACCGAAATCGGCGTCGATTCCCATGACCTCGCCCGTCGACTTCATCTCCGGGCTCAGCAGCGCGTCGACGCCCGTGCCGTCGAAGCGGCGGAAGCGGTTGAACGGCAACACTGCTTCCTTGACCGCGATGGGAGCGTCGATCGGCGCGGTGCCGCCGTCGCCGGTGGCGGGCAGCAGTTCCTGCTCGCGGAGTTCGGCGATGGTCTCGCCGAGCATGACGCGCGCGCACGCCTTCGCGAGCGGGACAGACGTCGCCTTCGACACGAACGGCACGGTGCGGCTTGCACGCGGATTCGCTTCCAGGACATACAGGATGTCGTCCTTGAGCGCGTACTGCACGTTCATCAGTCCACGAACGCCGATGCCCTTGGCCAATGCCTCGGTGGAGCGTCGGACCATCTCGAGATCCGATCGGCCCAGCGTGATCGGCGGCAGCGCGCACGCCGAATCACCGGAGTGGATACCGGCCTCTTCGATGTGCTCCATGACGCCACCGATGTACACCTCGGTGCCATCACACAGGGCGTCGACGTCGATCTCGACCGCGTCTTCGAGGAAGCAGTCGACGAGCACCGGGTGGTCGGGCGTCAATTCTGTTGCGCGCGAGATGTAGTCGGCAAGCGATGCCTCGTCGTACACGATCTCCATGCCGCGACCGCCGAGCACGTAGGACGGGCGCACCAGTACCGGGTAGCCGATCCGGGCGGCGGTGTCGCGGGCCTCCTCGAACGAGGTCGCCGTGCCGAACGCGGGCGCGGGCAGTCCGGCTGCGGTGAGTACCTTGCCGAACTCGCCACGGTCCTCGGCGAGATCGATTGCCGCAGGGCTGGTTCCGACGATCGGTACCCCGGCGGCCTCGAGACGGTCGGCGAGTCCGAGCGGTGTCTGCCCGCCGAGCTGCACGATCACTCCCGCGACGGTGCCCGACTGCGACTCCGCGTGGTACACCTCGAGCACATCCTCGAAGGTCAGCGGCTCGAAGTAGAGGCGGTCGGCGGTGTCGTAGTCGGTCGAGACCGTCTCCGGGTTGCAGTTGACCATGACGGTCTCGTAGCCGGCCTCTGACAGGGTCAGCGCCGCGTGCACACACGAGTAGTCGAACTCGATGCCCTGACCGATGCGGTTGGGACCCGAGCCGAGGATCAGCACCTTCGGCCGCTCGGTCTGCGGAGCGATCTCGCTGGTTGCCGCTGGATCGAGCTCGTAGGTCGAGTAGTGGTAGGGCGTCTTCGCCTCGAACTCGGCGGCACAGGTGTCGACGGTCTTGTAGACGGGCCGGACGCCGAGCTCGTGGCGATGGGCGCGAACGGCATTCTCGTCGGCGACATCGTCACGCAGAGCGGCGATCTGACGATCGGAGAAGCCATTCGACTTCGCGTCGCGGAGCAGATCCTCGGTGAGCTCGGCGGCGTCGCGGATCTGCGCGCCGAGCGCGCCGATCCCAGCGATCTCGGCGAGGAACCACGGGTCGATGGCGGTCGCCTCATAGACCTGCTCGATCGTGGCCCCGGCGTCGAACGCGAGCATCACCTTGTAGATGCGACCGTCCTTGGGGGTCGCGATCTCCTCCAGCAGGGCGTCGAGGTCGACGGTCGCCGGATCGGGCCGGTTCGGCTCGGTCCAGAATCCGGCCGCCTTGGTCTCGAGCGAACGCATCACCTTGCCGAATGCCTCGGCGAAGCTGCGGCCGAGACTCATCGCCTCGCCCACCGACTTCATCGTGGTGGTCAGCGTGTCGTCGGCGCCGGGGAACTTCTCGAACGCAAAACGGGGTGCCTTGACCACGACGTAGTCGAGCGTCGGCTCGAAGCAGGCAGGCGTTTCTTTCGTGATGTCGTTGGTGATCTCGTCGAGGCTGTAGCCGATGGCGAGCTTCGCGGCGATCTTCGCGATCGGGAAACCCGTTGCCTTGGAAGCCAATGCCGACGAGCGGGACACTCGCGGATTCATCTCGATCACGATGAGTCGTCCGTCGCGCGGGTCCTGCGCGAACTGGATGTTGCAGCCGCCGGTGTCGACGCCGACCTCGCGCAGAATGTTGATCGAGAGGTCGCGCATCTTCTGGTATTCACGGTCTGTCAGGGTCATCGCCGGTGCGACGGTGATCGAATCGCCGGTGTGCACTCCGACCGGGTCGACGTTCTCGATCGAGCACACGACGACCACGTTGTCGCGGTTGTCGCGCATCAACTCGAGTTCGTATTCCTTCCACCCGAGGATCGACTCCTCGATGAGCACATTCGCGGTCGGCGACGCCGCGAGGCCTCCACCGGCGATGCGGTCGAGGTCGTCTTCGTTGTAGGCCATACCCGAACCGAGGCCACCCATCGTGAACGACGGGCGCACGACCACGGGATACCCGAGGTCGGCGACGGTCTCGCGCACTTCTTCCATGGTGTGGCAGACGCGCGACCGCGCGCTCTCTCCCCCGACCTTGGCGACGATGTCCTTGAACATCTGCCTGTCCTCGCCGCGCTGGATGGCGTCGAAGTCGGCACCGATGAGTTCGATGTCGTATTTCTCGAGCGAACCCCGATCATGCAGGGCGACAGCGGTGTTCAGCGCGGTCTGTCCGCCGAGGGTGGCGAGCACGGCGTCGATCGGATGACCGGAGTCGCGCTCGGCCTCGATGACCTTCTCGACGTACTCGGCCGTGATCGGCTCGATGTAGGTGGCGTCGGCGAACTCCGGATCGGTCATGATCGTCGCCGGGTTGGAGTTGACCAGGCTCACGCGCAGGCCCTCGGCCTTGAGCACGCGGCATGCCTGGGTGCCCGAGTAGTCGAACTCGCAGGCCTGTCCGATGACGATCGGGCCGGAGCCGATCACCAGGACGTGATTGATGTCGTCGCGGCGCGGCATTAGGACCTCGTTCCGTGTGCGCGATCTGCCTCCAGCAAAGAGACGAATCTGTCGAACAGATAGGCGGCGTCGTGTGGGCCGGCCGCCGCTTCTGGGTGGTACTGGACCGAAAACGCTCGGCCGGAGAGCAATTCGACGCCCTCGACGGTTCCGTCGTTGGCGCAGACGTGGCTGACGCGGGCACGGCCGAAGTCGGTGTCGAACTCTTCGCCTGCTTCGCCCTCGAGCGCGAATCCGTGATTCTGTGCGGTGATCGACACCTTGCCGGTCGCCGCGTCGATCACCGGGATGTTGATGCCGCGGTGACCGAACTTCATCTTGTAGGTGTTCCGGCCAAACGCGCGGCCGAGGATCTGGTTACCGAAGCAGATGCCGAACAGCGGCAGATCGGCGCCGAGGACCTGTCGGGTCAGCGCAACGGCTTCGTCGGCGGTCGCCGGGTCGCCCGGGCCGTTCGACAGGAACACGCCGTCGGGCTTCAACTCGGCGATCGCGTCGAAACCGGCCTCCGCGGGCAGCACGTGCACGGCGACGCCGCGTTCGGCGAACATGCGCGGGGTGTTGGTCTTGATGCCGAGATCGATTGCGGCGACGGTGAATCGTGGGTCGGAAGCCGGTTCGACGAGGTAACCCGTGTCGGTACTGACCTCACCCGCGAGGTTCGCGCCCTTCATCGAGGGCTGGCTGCGCACCCGGGCGATGAGTTCGTCGTCGGCGGCAAGCGCACCACCCGAGAAGACCCCGGCTCGCATCGATCCGTGGTCGCGCAGCACGCGCACGACGGTCCGCGTGTCGATACCCGAGATTCCGACTATGCCCTGACGCTCGAGTTCGTCTTCCAGGGACGTTGTCGCGCGCCAATTCGACACGCGCCGTGTGGGATTGCGCACCGCGTACCCGGCGACCCAGATCTTGCCCGAGTCGCCGACCTCGCCCTCGCTGCCCGCACTGCCGGTCGATTCGCCGTCCTCGTTGTTCCAACCGGTGTTACCGATCTGCGGAGCAGTGGCTACGACGATCTGTCGGTGGTAGCTGGGGTCGGTCAGTGTCTCCTGGTAGCCGGTCATCGCGGTGCAGAACACCGCTTCGCCGAGCGTCTCGCCGACGGCGCCGTATTCCCGGCCGCGGAACACCTGGCCGTTCTCGAGCACCAGAACCGCTGCGGTCATTGGTCTTTCCTCTGTTCTGTATCGGGCTGTGTGTCGAATGCGGCCACCCATCCCGGGTAGACGGTCTTGTCGTCCGCACGCATTCCTGAATCGATCTCGGTTCCGGTCGGCAGCACCCAGCGGATCACCAGCAGTCCGTCGGCCGTCATGACCTTGCCCGCGAGCCCTCGCTCGGTGCGGAGGGCGGTGATCGACGAGCGGGGAATCCAGATGTCGCTGGCTCCACGCCGTTCGAGCAGCACACCGTCGGGGTAGGCCGAGATGGTCGCGGTGGCGCGATCCCCGACGTCGCCGACTGCCACTCGGTTCTGCCAACTCGGCGCGAGCGTCGAGCCGACGTACAAACCTGAGTCGGGGCCGAGCTGCGGCTCGCCGAGTTCGGTTGGGGCAACGGGCATCTCGCCGATCAACTCGGCCTGGCGACGACCCCGGTTGCGCCATCCGCGCAGGACCAGTGAGATGAGTCCGAGCCACACCAGCACGACGACGATCACGATGATGATCTCCGACGCACTCACCGGGTCACCTCGCCGTCGCGTGCCGTGACCACGCCGCGCAGCAGCGTCGCCACCACGGTCGCCGGCATCGACATCGACTCGTAGGGGGTGTTGTCGGAGAGGCTCGCGAGCTCGCGCCCGTGCACCACCCACGACGTCTCCGGGTCGACCAGCGTCAGATTCGCGGGTTCCCCTACAGCGATCGGGCGGCCCTGATCGGTGAGCCCGACGATCTGCGCAGGACGTTCGCTCATGACGCGGGCGACGCCACGCCAGTCGAGCAGACCCGGAGTGACCATGGTCTCGACGACGATCGGCAGCGCGGTCTGCAGCCCGAGCATTCCTGGCTTGGCCTGCGTGAACTCGCAGCACTTCTCCTGCGCGGCATGCGGCGCGTGATCGGTCGCCACGCAGTCGACGATCCCCTCGGCCAGGGCCTGACGCAGCGCCACGTTGTCGCGCTCCTCACGCAGCGGCGGATTCACCTTGTTGATCGCGTCGTAGGCTCCCAAACCTGGCCCGCTCGCTTCGCTCCCGGAGCCCAGCAGCCGCGAGTCGTCGAGCAGCAGGTGATGCGGGGTGACCTCTGCGGTCACGTCGATTCCCTGCTCCTTGGCCCAGCGCAGCAGTGCGACGGTGCCCTCGGTCGACGCGTGGCAGATGTGCACCCGCGCCCCGGCGTCGCGAGCCAGCAGGGCGTCGCGGACGACGATCGACTCCTCGGCCGCGCGCGGCCAGCCCGCGAGTCCGAGCCGTGCCGCCGTCGGACCCTCATGCGCGACGGCCCCGACAGTCAGGCGTGGCTCTTCTGCGTGCTGCGCGATGAGCACGCCGAGCCCCTTGGCGTATTCGAGTGCCCTACGCATGAGCAGCGGGTCGGAGACGCATTTTCCGTCGTCACTGAACATCCGGACGCCCGCAGCTCCCGACGCCATCATGCCCATCTCGGCGAGTTGCTTGCCCTCGAGTCCGACGGTGACGGCCCCGACCGGGTAGACGTCGACGAGTCCGACTTCGCGTCCAGAACGCCAGACGTTGTCGGTCACCGTCGAGTTGTCGGCGACGGGAGCTGTGTTGGCCATCGCGAACACGGCCGTGTATCCGCCGAGAGCTGCTGCGGCAGAACCACTTCGGATGGTCTCGGTGTCTTCGCGGCCGGGTTCGCGCAGATGCGTGTGCATGTCGACGAAGCCGGGAAGCACGATGGCACCGTTGCCGTCGACGACCTCGATGTCGCCCTGGGCGTCGATCGACGTTCCGATCTCCGCGATCTCGCCGTCGGTGACCAGTACGTCGACCGGGTCGCCCTCGCCGTACGGGCGGACCGAGCGGATCAGCACCGATCCCGTGGCAACCGATCCTGCTGCCGAGCTGGGGCCGGTCACAGCGCACCTCCTGATTCTGTGCCCGCGAGCAGCCGGAAGAGCACCGCCATGCGGACATGCACGCCGTTGCGCACCTGTTCGAGAATGGTCGCGCGCGGCGAGTCGGCCACCGAGTAACCGATCTCCATGCCGCGCAGCATCGGACCCGGATGCAGCACGACGGCGTCGTCGGACAGCAACCCCATCCGACGCTCGTTGAGGCCGTAGCGCACCGAGTATTCGCGTGCGGACGGGAAGAAGCCACCGTTCATGCGCTCCGCCTGCACCCGCAGCATCATCACGGCGTCGGCGCCCGGGAGTTCGGCATCGAGGTTGCCCGACGTCTCGACCGGCCACTCGTCGACACCCACCGGGAGCAGCGTCGGCGGCGCGACCAGCACGACGTCGGCGCCGAGGGTGGAGAGCAGATGCGCATTCGACCGCGCGACGCGCGAGTGCAGTACATCCCCGACGATCGCGATTCGACGTCCCTCGATACTGCCGAGTCGCTGACGAAGCGTGAGGGCGTCGAGCAGCGCCTGCGTCGGATGCTCATGGGTGCCGTCACCCGCGTTGATCACCGCGGGTCCGGTGCCCTCCGCATCCGGGCCGTCCGGGCCGAATCCGCCGGAGGTCCAGGCGGCGATCTGATGTGCCGCGCCCGACGCGGGATGCCGCACGATGAGCGCATCGGCTCCCGCAGCCCGCAGCGTCTTCGCGGTGTCGCGCAGCGATTCGCCCTTGTTGACCGACGAGCTCGACGCGCTCACGTTGATGACGTCGGCGCTCATCCACTTGCCCGCGACCTCGAAAGAAACCCTTGTGCGGGTGGAGTTCTCGTAGAACACGGTCATGACGGTGCGTCCGCGCAGCGTCGGGAGTTTGCGGATCTCGCGGCCGGTCAGCGCCTGTTCAAAGCGCTCGGCCTCGTCGAGAAGATCGGTGGCGTCGTCGCGGGTCAGGTCGGCAGTCGAGAGTAGGTGGCGCATCACTGATCCGCCTGCTCGTCGCTCGACCCCTTCGAGCCGAGCACGACCTCGTCGACGCCGTCGTGCTCGGTCAGGTGTACCGACACGGTCTCGTCGCGCGAGGTGGGGATGTTCTTTCCGACGTAGTCGGCGCGTAGCGGTAGTTCGCGGTGCCCACGGTCGACGAGGACAGCGAGCTGGACTGCCGCCGGACGGCCGAGGTCGCGGAGCGCGTCGAGTGCCGCGCGGACGGTTCGGCCCGAGTAGAGCACGTCGTCGACGAGGACGACGACGGCGTTGTCGACGCCACCGGCGGGCACCATCGTGCGTTCGAGGGGGCGGTGCGGCTTGGCACGGAGATCATCACGATAGAGCGTGATGTCGAGGTATCCGACGGGAACGTCGACGCCGGAGAACTCTTTGATCCTCGCGGCCAGCCGATCGGCGAGAGTTGTTCCACGCGTCGGGATTCCGATGATTACCACGCGGGGTGCATCGGGTGAGCCCAGAGCCGTCTTCTCGATGACCTGGTGCGCGACGCGCGCGATGGTGCGGGACACATCCGCGGCGTCGAGCAGAACACGTTCGCCCATGTATGGACCTCCTTCTCCGCCTCACGGGACGGATCGTTAAAGGATGTCTGTCGCCGAATACTTTACACGCCGGTAGGCATAGGGCTGTTCTAGCCCTGCCCGTCGGACCCGGCCGCCTGCGCCGCCCGTACCTGCGGGGCGAGCTCGGCGATCTTTGCCAACACACCGTTGACGAACGCGGGTGAGTCGTCGGTGGACAGTTCCTTGGCCAATTCGACGGCCTCGTCGACGATCACGATCGGATCGACGTCGGTCGAGTTGAACAGCTCCCACGTCGCGAGACGGAGAATCGCACGGTCGACGGCGGGAAGCCGCTCGAGCGTCCAGCCCTTCAGATGCGACGCCACGACGGAATCGATCTGTGCCTGGTCGTCGGCGAGCCCCTCGATGACCGTCGCGGTGTAGTCGTGGATCTCGCCGACGCTCTCGTCGTCGCGCACGAATTCGCGCCGTTCCGCGACGAGCTGCGCGGGGCTGACCTGCTTGGCTTCAGCCTCGAACAACAGGTCCACCGCGCGGCGGCGGGCCTTGTGCCGGGTTCCGGGTTGCTTCACTGATCTACCTTCGCTGACGGAGCCGGGCGGTCAGCTGTTGACGCGGCCGAGGTAGCTGCCGTCGCGCGAGTCGACCTTCAGCTTGTCGCCGGTGTTGATGAACAGCGGCACCTGGATCTCGGTGCCGGTCTCGACCGTTGCGGGCTTGGTGCCGCCGGTCGACCGATCACCCTGCAGACCCGGGTCGGTGTGCGTGACGACGAGCTCGACCGTGACCGGGAGCTCGACGAACAGCGGCTGACCCTCGTTGAGGGAGACCTGGACGGTCATGTTCTCGAGCAGGAAGCGTGCGCCGTCGCCGACGGTCTCCGGCGCGATCGGGTACTGCTCGTAGTCCTGTGCGTCCATGAAGACGTAGTCGGTGCCGTCGTTGTACAGGAACTGCATGTCGCGACGATCGACGGTCGCGGTCTCGACCTTCACGCCTGCGTTGAAGGTCTTGTCGACCGTCTTACCGCTGAGCACGTTCTTGATCTTGGTACGCACGAACGCGGGTCCCTTGCCGGGCTTGACGTGCTGGAACTCCAGGATCTGCCAAAGCTGATCGTCCATGCGGAGTACGAGACCATTCTTGAAATCGGCGGTGGTCGCCATGAATCAGTTCCTCAATCTTCTACGTCGGTATGTGTGCATCTCCTGCGCATCGGCGTGCGCGGGCCGTCAGATGACGGTGAAGGTCTTGTCGGTGGTGGTCAGCAGGTCGGGCTCGCCATCTGTCACGATGAGCGTGTCCTCGATCCGGACGCCACCTCTTCCGGGGAGGTAGACACCGGGCTCCACAGTCACCGCTGCGCCGGAAGGTAGTGTACCCGTCGCCAGTTTTCCGATGCCCGGCGCTTCGTGGATCTCGAGTCCGACGCCGTGGCCGAGGCCGTGCACGTACTGGTCCCCGTAGCCGGCGTCGGCGATGATCGACCGCGCCGCGGCGTCGATCGACCTGAGGTCGGCGCCCGCTTTCAGCGCCTCACGGCCCGCAGTCTGTGCCGTCAACACCAGGTCGTAGATCTCGCGCTGCCAGTCCGCTGCGCGCGCGAGCACATAGGTGCGGGTCATGTCCGAGTGATAGCCGCCCGCGACGGCCCCGAAGTCGATCTTCACGAAGTCACCGTCTGCGAGGACCGTCGACGTCGGGCGGTGGTGCGGGATCGCCGAGTTGGCACCCGCCGCGACGATGGTCTCGAAGGAGATCTCGTCGGCACCGTGGCGGAACATCGCGTTCTCGAGCGCACGTGCCACCTCGCGTTCGGTGGCCCCGGCACGGATCACACCGTCGGAGATGATCTCGGCGAGTGCGACGTCGCCGATGGCACAGGCCCGCCGCAGCAGTTCGACCTCTGCGTCGTCTTTGACCTCACGCAACTCGGCAACGAGTCCGGTCCGTCCGACGAGTTCACTCCCCTGCCCGAGACCGCCCGTCAGAGTGGCATGTGCGGCAACCGTGAGGACATCCGACTCGAAGCCGACCCGCGAGGCACCCGCGGCGATAGCGGCTCCGATGAGCTCCTCGGTGCAGTTGCGCGCGATGACAGCGACGAGGTCTCCCGACTGTTCGGCGACCTGCGTCAGGTAGCGCCCGTCGGTGCAGATCCGGTCGCCGTCGCTGCCTAGGGCGGAGATCGACAGCGCGGCGTTGGAGCCGGTGAACCCGCTCAGGTAGCGAATGTTGGTGAGGTCGGAGACCACGAAGACGTCGACGGGCGCCGGGCCGGTCGAGATCAGTGCACGAAACCGCTCGCGACGACGCGCGAATTCATCGGGCAACGGAGCTGTGAGCATGCCACTCACGCTACTCGGAGGGCTGCTGCGCTACTGCTGCGCGGCGAGTCGCACGGGTGCGTTGTCGATGCCGTACCCGTCATAGCCGTCGAACCGCTGGACGAACTCGAAGAAGACCCGGCCAACCGTGCGTGTGTAGAAGTGCAGCAGGTACCCGCCCGCCGGATCGGAACTGCGGTCGTAGAGCACCCCCAGCTCACGCAGCTGCGCCAGCAGTTCCTCGTCGATGCCGAAGCGTCCACGAACGTAGTCGTAGTAGTTGTCCGCAACGCGCAGAAACTGCAGGCCGGCCTCGTGCGCGCGACGCGCGAGTCCGAGCACGTCGTCGCACGCGAATGCGACATGCTGCGCAATGGCCTCGGAGTCGAGGACGTGCGGGGCGACGTTGAGTGGAATCCGCACGCCGCCGTCGACAGAACGCAGCACCTCGCTGCGGATCAGCCCGCGTGGCCCCGGCACTTCGACCGGGTCGTCGACGTCGAGACCGAACACGCTCATCAGGAACAGCCGTGCGTCGTCGGCGGTCTCCCACTGCTGGGTGAGATTGACGTGGTCGATGACGCGAATCGACGTGGGCGTCGTCGGCAGCCCGTCGTCGAACTCGTCGACCCAACCGGGTTGGTCGGGCGTGTCTCCTGTCCAGAAGACCTCGGTGCCGCCGGGCACGATTGTCGTGCCGAACGCGTGCTCCGACGCGTGTGTGCGGCGGTTGACGGCGGCGGCGCCGAGGATTGCGGAGCGTCTGCTCACCGCGTCCGGGTCGGATACCTGGAGTCCGATGGCTGCGATGTGCGGCGACTCGTCGCGCGCCTGTTGCTCGTTGAGAACTACTCGCGCCTGACCTGCTGTCCACAGGGTGACCGGCTTGCTCCGATGTCGGCCCCGTCCGACGAAGCCCAACTGGTGCAGCATCGCCTCGACCTCACGGGTGTCCTCGGCCTTGATCTCGACGAAGTCGAATCCTGACGGAGGCTTGGGGTCGGGGATGTCGATCAGGTCGAGCCGGTCCTGCAACCACAGCAGTGACCGGTGCGCGTGCACCGCGGTCGGCACCGGGTCGGTCTGCCGGAACGTGTCGTTGAACACCTCCAACGACAACGGGCCGGTGTAGCCGGCAGCCAGAACATGACCGACGAAGCCCTCCAGATCGAATGCGCCCTCGCCAGGGAACAAGCGATGGTGCCTGCTCCACGACAAGACGTCCATGGAGAGCGCCGGGGCGTCGGCGAGCTGGAGAAAGAAGATCTTCTCCCCTGGGATCGCGCGGATCTCCGACGGATCATGCCCGCGGGAGAGCACGTGAAAACTGTCGAGGCACAGACCCACTGCCGGATGGTCGGCGAGTTCGACGATCCGCCACGAACGTCGGTAGTCGTCGACGAACCTTCCCCAGGCGAGGGCTTCGAAGGCGATGCGCAGTCCGTGTCCGGCGGCGAGGTCGCCCACACGTCGGAGCTGATCGGCGGACACCGCGTCGTCGTCGATGGTCGTGGTGGCGACATTGCTGCAGACGAGAACCGTGTCGATGCCGAGTCGCGCAGCTGTGGCGAATGTCGCATCAGCGCGTCGCAGGTTGTCGACGAATCTCGCTTCACTGACACCTTCGATGTCGCGCAACGGTTGATAGAGATACAGCGCCAGGCCGAGCCTTTGTGCGAGAGCTCGAATCTCCTCCGGCGACTGATCGGCGGCGATGAGATCGGGCTCGAAGATCTCCACACCGTCGAAGCCCGCTGCGGCGCACGCGTGCAGTTTCTCGACAAGTGAGCCAGACACCGAGACGGTCGCGATCGAGGTCTTCATCACATCAATGTACCAATTGGTACATAGTGGTGGCAATGGTTCGTCGTGGGCAGATGCCTCGCAAGTAAGCTCCCATCGTGGCCGCCAAGCCGAAATCCGAACTCCAGCGCGATCCCGAGCGCACGCGTGCCGAACTGCTCGACGTTGCCACCGAGGTCTTCGCCGAATCGGGATATTCGGGCGCCAGGGTCGACGAGATCGCCGAACGCACGCGCACCACCAAGCGCATGATCTACTACTACTTCGGCGGCAAAGAGGGCCTCTACCTGGCAGTTCTGGACCGGGCGTACCGCGGAATCCGTCAGGCGGAACAGAAGCTGCGCGTCGACCACGCAGATCCGATCGAGGCGATCCGACGACTCGCCGAGGTCACCTTCGACCACCACATCGACAACGACGACTTCATCCGTCTGGTCTCGATCGAGAACATCCATCGCGGTGACTTCATCCGACGACTCACCGACCTCCCCCAGTTGAGCGCCCCCGCAACGTCGCTCCTCGACGACATCCTCGCCGACGGTCGGACGGCCGGCTTGTTCCGGACCGACGTCAGCGCGCTAGACGTCCACCTGGTGATCAGCTCGTACTGCGTGTTCCAGGTGGCCAATCGCTACACCTTCGGCTACCTCTTCGACCTCGATCTGACCGAGACGTCGAACCGCGCTCACCTGCGCAGAATGATCGGCGACGTCGTCGTCGGGTGGCTCACCACCAACGCCTGAACACACCCCGCCCAACGGGAGTCTCTGCGTCTTCTTGTGCGATTCCAATCACACGAAACTGTTGACGAGACGCGGAGCACAGTGCTCTACTCGATTGCGAACGTACTAGTTCGTACATTACGGAGACAGCTCATGGAACCTTCCGAGACCAGCTTTCTGGTCGGACTCATCGGCACCGGCGTCGGGCCGTCGTTGACCCCGGCGATGCACATGGCCGAAGGCCGCGCGTTCGGGCTCGACTACAGCTACCGCCCGATCGACCTCACCGCGGCGGGCATCTCCCCCGACCGCATCGGCGAGGTGCTGTCCTGGGCGCGCGCGCTCGGATTCGACGCCGTCAACGTCACCCACCCGTGCAAGCAGTTGGTCATGGCGCACCTCGACCATGTCGATCCCGTCGCGGCCACACTCGGCGCGGCGAACACGGTTCTGTTCACCGACAACGGCGACGTCGGATACAACACCGACACAACGGGATTCGCACACGGCTTCACCGAGGGGCTGCCCAACGCCGACCTCGCCGACGTCGTGCTGGTCGGCGCGGGCGGCGCGGGAACGGCGGTCGCGGATGCGCTGTTGCGGCTCGGTGCCGCCCATCTCACCGTCGTCGACCTCGACGTCGACCGCGCCGGAGCCCTCGCACACGACCTGGCCACCCGCCACCCACTGCCACGTGTCGACGCCGCGGCGTTCGACAAGCTCCCCGCACTGCTTCCGGAGAGTTCCGGCGTCGTCCACGCGACACCAACCGGCATGGCCGAACATCCCGGCATCGCGTTCGACGCCTCACTGCTCCGGCCTGACCTCTGGGTGGCCGACATCGTCTATCGCCCCCTCGACACCGCGCTGCTGCAGGCCGCGCGCGCAGCGGGCGCACCGACCCTCGACGGAGGCCACATGGCCGTCTACCAGGCCGTCGACGCATTCGCGCTGATCACCGGGCTGCACCCGGATGCCGATCGGATGACCCGCCACTTCCGCCAACTCGTCGCAAACGCGTCCTGAACCGCCTGCCACCAGGCACAATCGCACCAGAGGAGCACCCAATGACCACAACCGAATCCGACGGCACCGGAGCCGTCGGGAAACGCACACCACGACACGCCGCACTCGCGGGGTTCATGGGCAGTGCCGTCGAGTACTACGACTTCTTCCTGTTCGGCTCCGCGGCAGCACTGATCTTCCCGCACGTCTTCTTCCCATCCGACGACAACGCGGCACTGGTGATGTCATTTGCCACGTTCGGTGTCGCCTACATCGCACGCCCGATCGGAGCGTTGATCCTCGGCCACTTCGGTGATCGCATCGGTCGCCAGCGGGTACTGATGTTCACGCTCGTGCTGATGGGGCTGTCGACGTTCGTCATCGGTTGCCTGCCGACCTTCGATCAGATCGGCTGGCTGGCTCCCGTACTGCTCGTGATCTGCCGTCTCCTCCAAGGATTCTCAGCCGCCGGTGAACAGGCAGGCGCCAGTTCGCTCGCACTCGAGCACGCACCCGACCACCGCCGTGCGTTCTTCACCTCGTGGACGCTGACGGGAACCCAGGGCGGACTCATCCTGGCCTCGCTCGTCCTGATCCCCTTCATGGCACTTCCCGACGACGCGAAGTATTCGTGGGGCTGGCGCATTCCGTTCTGGCTGTCGGCCGTCGTCGTTCTCGTCGCATTCTTCATCCGACGTCGACTGCACGAGACCCCGCAATTCACCGAGGCTCGCGAATCCGGCGAGATCGCACGCCTGCCTTTGGTGCCCCTGATGCGTGACCATTGGCGCGATGTCACACGGGTTGTGTTGTGCGCGTTCATCGCCGCGGTCTCGACGGTCTTCGCCAATCTCGCTCTCGCCTACGGCAAGCATGTCGGGCTCGACGCCGGACTCACCCTCTGGCTCGTGGTCGTCGCCAATATCGGCGCGCTGATCACCCAGCCGCTGTTCGGCGCCCTTGCCGACCGCATCGGACGCAAGCCCGTCTTCATCTATGGCGCACTCGCCTCGGCCTTCCTGATGCCCTTCTACATGCTCTCCATGAGTCAGAGCAACCACCTGCTGACCTTCGTGCTCGCCGTGCTCACCTTCTCGTTCGGCTATGCAGCGGCCAACGCCGTGTGGCCCGCGTTCTACGGCGAGATGTTCTCCACCCGGGTCCGGTTCTCCGGCCTCGCGATCGGTACCCAGCTCGGATTCCTCATGGCGGGCTTCGCACCGTCGATCGTGACCGCGCTGGGAGGCGTCGGAGACGGCGGCTGGGTGGTGATCAGCATCTTCACCGCGACGATCTGCCTGATCGCGGCCGCGGCGGCCCTCACCGCGCGGGAGACCAAGGATGTCGCGACCGAGGACCTCGGAATCGCACCGGTGACGGTGACGACCCGCAGCGCCACAGCGCTCGCAGCCTGACATCGCACTGAACCCCGACGCGGGGGGGGGGGGGGGGGGGGGGGGGGGGGGCGCCCCCCCCGGCCGGGGCGGCCGCCCCCCGCCCCAAAGGCGGAGGGGTCAGGGGGGGGGGGGGGGGGGGTGGGGGGGGGGGGGGGGGGCGGGG
>NZ_LZMO01000056.1:0-25212 GCF_001665715.1 Gordonia sp. 852002-10350_SCH5691597 | reverse complement strand
GAATTCGAGACCATCATCAACCACGAGGCCCCTCAGGCCGCGTGACTAACCCTGTCACCTATCCGTGCACCAGGCCCCTTGAGCCCGCCGCGTCGATTCCCCCATTCCATGACGGTAGGCACCGTTCTGGGCGATACTGAGAAGTGCCCCGGACCGAGTAGAGGCTAGGTACATGCAGAACTCACGCAATCCTGACGCGACAATTCTCACTGCGGCCGAACCGCATCGGATGACACTGGGACTGCCCCTACGCAAAACCCCAGGCATCCGCGGCAGCGGCACCACACGGAGATATTCTGGCCGGCCAACCCATCAGGCAGGGAGGTGATAGAGTCCAGTGGCGGGACTACCACGGTACGTCCGCACCGATCTGCCCCTCAAATATAGTAACGTTCGCCAACTTCGCCGAAACTGAAAACGACGTCGACGACCTCTCCGGCCAGCATTTCGCAGTAGGCAAACTAGCCATCGCGCGCCAGGACATCGAGCCGGTCGAATAGGTCATCGGCACACTGAACTACCGTTGGGCCGCGCCCGCGCCGCCGCGGGCGCGTGGACAGCTACACCATTAGGTTGGATTTTTGGATTACTCCACCGAGGCCGGCCGCCGTGTACACGCCTCCATCTCAGCTTCTACGCGCCGATCTTCGGTGCCGTTGTCGGCGCTCCGTTCGGCCTGCTCATGCACGCATCACAGGACAGGGCAGCCAGCGCGACTTCACCTCGTTCCCAGTCCTTACGACCATGTCCCTACACAACCACGTCACTACGAAGTCCTCGCCGACGTCGAGGTCGCGGACGAAGCCGTCCGCCTTCTCACCGGCCGGACCGATCGAAAGGAATGAATCATGGCAACTGCGGTAGGCATCGACTTGGGCACCACCAACTCGGTCATCGCAAGCTGGCAAGGCGGCGAACCGGTGGTGATCTCCAATGTCGAGGGTGCGCGGACGACGCCGTCGGTGGTCGCCTTCACTGAGAGTGGCGAGCGCCTGGTGGGTCAGCTGGCCCGACGACAGGCGATCTTGAACCCGAAGGGCACGATCTACTCGGCGAAACGCTTCATCGGGCGTCACTACGATGAGATCTCTGAGGAGGCCAAAGCGGTCAGCTTCGACGTCGTGCCGGGTGACAACGGTGAGGCGCGATTCGACGTGCGGGGCAAAAAGTACGCGCCGGAGGAGATCAGTGCACTGGTGCTGCGCAAGCTCGTCGACGACGCGAGCAAGTTCCTTGGCGAGAAGGTGAAGGAAGCGGTCATCACCGTTCCGGCCTATTTCAATGACGCGCAGCGCAACGCCACCAAGGATGCCGGCCGGATCGCTGGCCTCGAGGTCCTGCGGATCATCAACGAGCCGACCGCTGCGGCACTGGCTTACGGCATGGACAAGCAGACCCACGAGACCGTACTGGTCTTCGACCTCGGCGGCGGCACCTTCGATGTGAGTCTGCTCGATGTCGGCGAGGGAGTAGTCGAGGTTCGTTCGACGGCCGGCGACTCCCACCTCGGCGGCGACGACTTCGACCGACGCCTGGTGGACTACCTTGCCGACGAATTCCAGCGTGCGGAGAACATCGATCTGCGCAAGGATGCGCAGGCATTACAGCGCCTCTTCGAGGCCGCGGAGAAAGCCAAGGTCGAGTTGTCCTCGGTAACTCAAGCCCAGGTCAACTTGCCCTTCGTCACCGCAGACGCGAACGGTCCCAAACACCTCACCACCACGATCATGCGATCGAAGTTCGAGGATCTGACGGCAGATCTGGTGGAACGCTGCCTCGGTCCGGTAAAGCAGGCAATGAGTGACGCCAAGATCACCGCCAACGACATCGACGAGGTGATCCTGGTCGGTGGTTCGACACGCATTCCGGCGGTACAGGCACTCGTTCGCCGGCTCACCGGCGGTAAGGACCCCCACATGGGCGTCAACCCGGACGAGGTCGTGGCGCTCGGTGCCGCAGTCCAGGCGGGCGTGCTCAAAGGTGAGGTCTCCGACGTACTGTTGCTCGACGTCACCCCGCTGTCCCTCGGCGTCGAGACGCAGGGCGGGGTGATGACCAAGATCATCGAGCGCAATACGACGATCCCGGCCCGGCGCAGCGAAGTGTTCTCCACGGCGGAAGACAATCAGTCCGCCGTGGACGTGGTGGTGCTGCAGGGCGAACGCGAGCGGGCCGCCGACAACCGGGTGCTCGGACGGTTCCGGCTGGAAGACATCCGCCCCGCGCCACGTGGCGAGGCCCAGGTCGAAGTCACTTTCGATATCGACGCTAACGGCATCCTCAACGTCACCGCCCGCGACAAGGACACCGGCAAGGAGCAGAGCATCACGATCAGTGAGCAGGGCAACCTGGACCAGAGTGAGGTCGAGCGCATGCTTGCGGAGGCCGAACGGAACCGGGGTGAGGACGAGGAGCTGCGCAAGGCGGTCGACGCACGCAACGCGCTCGATTCGGTTGCCTACCAGGTGGAACGGCGACTCGCCGAACTCGGTGACAGTGCGCCCCCGCACGACAAGGCGCGTGCCGAGATGCTGATCGCCGACGCCAGGAAGGCTGTGAAAGACGGTGCTTCACCCGCGGAGATAGAGCCCCTGACCTCGGAGCTGCAGCAGCTGCTCTACGGGCTCGCGCCGGTCCAAGCCGGCGGCGGCGACGGACACCAGGCCGGCGGCGCAGAGGCTGCGTCGTCGGATGATGACGACGTGATCGACGCCGAGTTCGATCGAAGCTGAGGCACACGATGGAGAGGTCTGCTGATCATTCGACGACCGAGCCGGCTACCGACGGTACCGACGGGGATCAGACCGAGACGGCGCCTGATCGCACCGACACGGGGGCCGAGTTGGCTCAACTCGAGGACCGCTGGCGCAGGGCCCTCGCAGATCTGGACAACCTGCGCAAGCGGTATGCCAAAGATCTCGACCGTGAACGCGCCGCGGAGACAGCGAGGGTATCGGCGGCGTGGCTGCCG
Organism: Gordonia sp. 852002-10350_SCH5691597; assembly: GCF_001665715.1. Taxonomy (NCBI): domain Bacteria; kingdom Bacillati; phylum Actinomycetota; class Actinomycetes; order Mycobacteriales; family Gordoniaceae; genus Gordonia; species Gordonia sp. 852002-10350_SCH5691597. The sequence goes on along the minus strand of NZ_LZMO01000056.1, from coordinate 22,241 downwards.
GTGCTGGACAACCTGGAGCTTGCGCTGGCACATGCGGGTAGTGACCCGCAGACTGTCGTCGACGGTGTGAAGGCAATCCGGGACCAGGCGGTGCAGATACTGTCACGGCTCGGCTTCGAGCGCCACGACGAGGTCGGTGTGCCGTTCTCCCCGGAGCTCCACGAAGTGGTCAGTGTGGTGACCCACCCCGACCTTCCCTCCGGAACCGTGATCGAGGTCTTGCGGCCAGGTTACGGAGAAAACGGACAGCAGTTGCGTCCCGCCACCGTGGTCGTCAGCCGACCTGAGGAGTGAGCGCCATGGCGCGTGACTACTACGAAGCGCTCGGGGTCCCGCGCAGCGCCGACACCGACGAAATCCAGCAGGCCTACCGCAAGTTGGCCCGCAAGTATCACCCCGACGTGAACAAGGACCCCACTGCGGAGGACAAGTTCAAGGAGGCCAACGAGGCCTACCAGGTGTTGTCCGACCCGGACACCCGGAAACGCTACGACCGGTTCGGCCCCGACTTCCGGCGTGTGCCCGAGGACTACGACGAACGGGTCCGGGCAAGCGCCGGTGGGTACGGCGGCGGGTTCGGCGGCGGCGGGTACGGCGGTGGGGGCGGGGGCAGAAGGGTGCACTTCGGTCGCGGTGTCGGTGGCGAGGGCGGCGTCGACTTCGAGGACCTCTTCGGGCAGATGTTCGGCGGCGGTGGCGGGTACGGGCCGATTCCCGGCGCCGATCAGGAAGCGGAACTGGAACTGACCTTGGAAGAGGCGTATCGGGGCGGCAAACGCACTCTCAGACTGGACGGACGGCAGTACGACGTCGACATTCCGGCCGGTGTCCTGGACGGCCAGCGAATCCGGCTGGCCGGGCAAGGCGGCCGGGGCAACGGCGACGCGCCGCCCGGGGATCTGTACCTCGTGGTGCGGATCAAGCCGCATCCCCGGTTCCGCGTCCAGGGCCGGGACATCTACGTCGACCTGCCCGTATCGCCATGGGAGGCGGTCCTCGGGTCGACCGTCGTCGTTCCCACCCCGGGTGGCGAGGCGAAAGTCAAAGTGGTGCCGGGCTCGTCGACGGGACGGAAGCTTCGCCTGCGCGGAGAAGGAATGCCCAATCCGCGGGGCGCCAACGGCAACCTCTACGCCGAAATCAAGGTGATGGTGCCGCCGAAACCGACAGCACGTGAACGCGAGCTGTTCGAACAGTTGGCCGCCGAATCGAACTTCGATCCGAGGAAACAGCCATGAGCACCCCGACCCCGGGCACCCAGTACATATTGGTTCGCCGTACCGGAATGTCGCTGGATGTCTTCGCCGAACGTACCGGGCTGCACCCCGACCTGGCACGAAAGCTTGTGGCTCTCGGCCTGCTCGACGCACGCCGCGGCCCCGGCGGCGAAATATTGTTCGAACCGTCAGCAGTGGCCCACGCTGCCCGCATCCAACGGTTACGGACGGGCCTGGGTCTGAACTACTCGGCAATCGGGCTCGTGCTCGATCTGCTGGATCGAATCGAGAAACTCGAAGCAGCGTCCCACGGAAGGAAGACACCCCCATGGACACCGGCAGTCTGACTGAAAAGTCACGAGAAGCCCTGCAGGAAGCCCAGAACCTGGCGACCAGAATGGGTCACACCGAGGTCGACGGAGAGCACCTGCTGCTCGCGTTGGTCGATCAGCAGGAAGGGTTGGTACCGCGACTGCTCGAGCAGGCCGGTGCGAACGTCGATGCCCTGCGATCCGATCTGGAACGTGAACTGTCGCGTAGGCCGAAGGTCAGCGGCCCCGGTGCGACGCCCGGTCAGGTGATGATCACCCAGCGCCTGGCCAAGCTGCTCGACGCCGCGGAACGGGAGGCGAAGCGACTCAAGGATTCCTACGTGTCGGTGGAGCATCTCGTGATGGCTCTCTCCGAGGAGGGGTCGACCAGTGCGGCCGGACGGGTTCTCACCAGTCATGGGGTCACACGAGAGGCCTTCCTCGCCGCCTTGACCACAGTGCGCGGCAATCAGCGCGTCACCTCGGCCACCCCGGAGGGTGCGTACGAGGCGCTCGAGAAGTACGGACGCGACCTCGTCTCCGAGGGGCGGGCAGGCAAACTCGATCCGGTCATCGGGCGAGATGCCGAGATCCGCAGGGTAACGCAGATCCTGAGCCGGAAGACGAAGAACAATCCGGTGCTGATCGGCGACCCCGGCGTCGGCAAGACCGCGATCGTCGAGGGACTCGCCCAGCGGATCGTCCGCGGCGACGTGCCCGAGGGCCTGCGCGACAAGACGATCTTCTCGCTCGACATGGGTTCCCTGGTGGCCGGTGCGAAGTACCGCGGCGAGTTCGAGGAACGGCTACAGGCGGTGCTGTCCGAGGTGAAGGCGGCCGAGGGGCGCATCCTGTTGTTCGTCGACGAGTTACACACCGTCGTCGGCGCGGGATCGGTCGGCGGCGAGGGATCTCTCGACGCCGGCAACATGCTCAAACCGATGCTCGCCCGCGGCGAACTGCACATGATCGGTGCCACCACTCTCGACGAGTATCGCAAGCACATCGAATCCGATGCAGCATTGGAGCGTCGATTCCAGACCGTGCTCGTCGACGAGCCCGGCATCGAGGATGCAATCTCGATTCTGCGCGGACTTCGAGAACGCCTCGAGGTGTTTCACGGCGTGAAGATTCAGGACGGCGCACTGGTGGCCGCCGTGACCCTCTCGCACCGGTACATCACCGACCGTTTCCTTCCGGACAAGGCGATCGATCTGGTAGACGAGGCGTGCGCGCGGCTACGAACCGAAATCGATTCGATGCCCGCCGAACTCGACGAGCTCACCCGGAAGGTGACCCGGCTGGAGATCGAGGAGGCCGCGCTGTCCAAGGAAACGGACGCGGCCAGCAAGGCGCGTCTCGAGGAGTTGCGTAAGGAGCTGGCCGATCTGCGGGCCGAGGCCGACGCCCGGCACGCTCAGTGGGAGGCGGAGCGCCAAGCGATCCGTCGGGTGCAGGAGCTGCGGGGGGAGCTGGAACGATTGCGACACGAGGCCGAGGAGGCCGAACGCAATTACGACCTCAATCGGGCCGCCGAGTTGCGGTACGGCGAGATCACCGCGCTGGAGCGCAGGCTCGAGGCGGCGGAGGAGCAATTGGCTACCAGGCAGGGCCGGAATCCGTTGCTGCGTGAGGTGGTCACCGAAGACGAGATCGCAGAGATCGTGGCCGCATGGACGGGTATCCCGGTCGCCCGGCTACAGGAAGGCGAGCGGGAGAAGCTGTTGAAGCTCGACGAGATCCTGCACGAGCGGGTCGTCGGTCAGGACGAGGCTGTGCAACTGGTCGCAGACGCGGTGATCCGGGCGAGGTCCGGCATCCGTGATCCGCGCCGGCCGATCGGTTCGTTCATCTTCCTGGGACCGACAGGTGTGGGGAAGACCGAGCTCGCGAAGACGTTGGCCAGTGCGCTCTTCGACAGCGAAGACAACATGGTGCGCCTGGATATGAGCGAGTACCAGGAGCGGCACACGGTGAGTAGGCTCATCGGTGCGCCACCCGGGTACGTCGGGTATGACGAGGGGGGTCAGCTCACCGAGGCGGTGCGTCGCAAGCCGTACTCCGTGGTGCTCTTCGACGAGATCGAGAAGGCCCATGCCGACGTCTTCAATACCCTGCTGCAGGTGCTCGATGACGGCCGGATCACCGATTCTCAAGGCAGGCAGGTCGATTTCCGGAACACGGTGATCATCATGACCTCGAACATCGGATCCCAGCATCTGCTCGAGGGAGTCACAGCGGACGGCGAGATCAAGCCGGACGCCCGGGAGCGTGTGCTGGCGGAACTGCGCGGGCACTTCCGTCCCGAGTTCCTCAACCGGGTCGACGACATCGTGTTGTTCACCCCGCTCACGCTGCCCCAGATCGAACATATCGTCGAGCTGCAGCTCGCCGATCTTCGGAACAGGTTGTCGGAGCGCCAGATACACCTGGATATCACGCCGGAAGCACGCCGGCTCATCGCCGAACACGGTTTCGACCCGGTCTACGGTGCGCGGCCGCTGCGGCGGTATATCGCCCATGAGGTCGAAACCAGGATAGGTCGTGCGCTGTTGCGCGGCGAAATCGAACCGGGCGGCACCATCAGTGTCACGGTGGACGGCGGCGAGCTCGCCGTCGCATATACGGAACCCGCCATCGCGGCCTGAGAAGAGGTGTCGTCATGGGATCCGACAAGGTGAAGTGCCCACACTGCGGCAAGGTCAACAAGGTGCCGGCGGCCGGGGACGGGAGACCCCGCTGCGGGAACTGCCACGAGCCGCTGCCCTGGATCGCCTCGGCAGGGGACGGCGACTTCGCGGAGGTCGCCGAGAAATCCTCGGTGCCTGTACTCGTTGACCTCTGGGCGACGTGGTGCGCTCCGTGCCGCATGGTCAGCCCCGCGCTCGAGCAGCTCGCCACAGAACGCGCAGGTCAGATCAAGCTGGTCAAGGTCGACGTGGACGCTGCGCCCCAGACGGCCGAACGGTTCACCGTCCGCGCCGTACCGACTCTGCTGGTGATGGACCGAGGTGAGGTACTCGCTCGTCAGGCGGGCGCAGCTCCGGTACCCCAGCTGCGCACGTGGCTCGATCAGGCGCTCTCGGAAAATGCAGGCAAGGAGGCGAAGCCATGACCTCGGTCCATGCCGACCCGCACGTGACCGCGATCCGGGCCGTGGTGCCCCGCACTCCACAGGGTTGCGAGGAATGTCTTCGCCTCGGCACCCCGTGGGTACATCTGAGGCTGTGCCTGACGTGCGGACACGTCGGTTGCTGCGACTCCTCGCCGGGCAAGCACGCGAGCGCACACGCTCACACCATCGGCCATCCGATCGTCCAGTCGATGGAACCCGGTGAAGATTGGCGCTGGTGTTATGTCGACCAGAACTTCGTCTGAGGACGCCCCACGCCTCGGCGACGGTCAGCTCGTCGACGACGAGACCCCGGATACAGTCGGAGCATTCCCGCGGCTGACGGACGACCAGATCACGACGCTCGAGGTCGGTGGCACGCGTCGATCGGTTCACGCCGGCGAGGTGCTGATCCGAGCGGGCGCGCCCAGCAACGACTTCTTCGTCATCCTCACCGGCAAGGTCGCGGTCATCGACGAGGGCGCCGAGGACGGCGAACGCCGGATACTGCGCGTGCACGGTCCGGGCCGATTCCTGGGCGAGCTCGGACTGCTGGAAGGCCAGGTGGCGTTCTTCACCGCCGAAGCGATCGCGAACGGCGAGGTCCTCGTCGTCCCGGCCGAGCGGGTGCGCGAGCTCGTCGCCCACGACCTCGTGCTCAGCGATCTGATCCTGCGCGCCTACCTGATCCGCCGGCACCTGCTGATCGGGCTCGGCGCGGGGTTCCGGATCATCGGCTCCTGCTATTCCCCGGACACGTTGCGGCTTCGCGAATTCGCCATACGAAACCGGCTGCCCCACAGGTGGATCGATCTGGAGCAAGACGAACGGGCGGAGCAGCTGCTGCAAAGCCTGGGTGTCGCCCCCGAGGACACTCCCGTCGTGATCTGGCACGGCGAGAAAGTGCTGCGCAATCCGACGAACCCCGAACTCGCCCGCATCGTCGGGCTCCCGGTCCCGGACTCGGTCCCGGACGCAGCCCAGGACGTGTGCGACCTCGTCGTCGTAGGTGCCGGACCGGCGGGTCTGGCCGCGTCCGTGTACGGCTCATCCGACGGGTTGAACACGGTGACACTGGAGTCGATCGCTGCAGGTGGGCAGGCTAGCACCTCCTCCCGGATCGAGAACTACCTGGGCTTCCCGGCGGGGATCTCCGGCGCCGAATTGGCCGAGCGCGCCCTAATCCAGGCCGGGAAATTCGGTACCCGCCTTCTCGTGTCGGCGGAGGTGACCGGTTTGGGATCCGAGGGCGGGCACCATGTGCTCCGGCTGGCGGACGGCGGCGAGATCCGCGCCCGGGCGGTCGTGCTCGCCACCGGGGCGCGATATCGCAAGTTGGAGGTTCCGGGAATCGAGGCACTGGAGGGGAGAAGCGTGTATTACGCCGCAACCCATCAAGGAAGCGCGGCTGTGCGGCACCGACCCTGTAGCCATCGTCGGCGGCGGAAACTCCGCCGGCCAGGCCACCGTCTTCCTCGCAGACCATGTCTCCCACGTTCACCTCCTCATCCGCGGCCACGACCTCGGAAAGAGCATGTCCCGATACCTGGTCGACCAGATCGAACGGCATCCGCGGGTGACCGTGCACCGGAACACCGAGATTCGTCAGGTCCACGGCGACAAGCACCTCGAAGAGATTGTGGTCGAGGACAATCGCACGGGCGACCAGGACACGATCCGGGTGCACGCCCTGTTCGTCTTCATCGGGGCGACGCCGCACACCGGGTGGCTGGCCGACACGATCGCACTCGACGACCACGGCTTCGTCCTCACCGGCATGGACGCGGTCCACGCCCGAGGAGACGGCAACCGGCCGATCAGCGCCGGGCTGTCCAGGACGCTCGAAACCAGCCGGTCCGGCCTGTTCGCGGCGGGCGACGTCCGCAGCGGCTCGGTGAAACGGGTCGCATCCGCAGTCGGTGAAGGAGCGATGGCGGTACGCCAAATCCATGAATACTTCGAAAGGAGCTGACGACATGCCAGTGATGGGCACCGTCAAATTCCAGCGGTTCTTCCGGGCAGCGGCCGGACTACAGGTCGACCGGAACGACCTCAAGCGCTATACGGATTTCATCGACGACAAGATCTACGACCTGATCCTGATCGGCAAGGCCTCGGCAAAGGCAAACCTGCGGGACGTGATCGAACCGTGGGACCTGCCGATCACCAAGGGGCTGCAGGAGAGCATCGACCGATTCGAGAAGCTGGACGAGGAGATCGAACTACAACCTCTGCTCGACCAACTGGCGGCCCAACCGCCCTTGGACGTAGCCCTCTCCGAGAGAACCGAGCAGAGATTGCCGCTGATTGCCGGCGGCTTGAGCGTGGCGCTGGCGCGCACTTTCGTCACTGTCCAGCCGGACCGCAAAAACCCCGGGAGCGCCGAGTGGAACGTCACCCTCGACATCTTCCATCAACTCCTCTGAACCCAGCCAGCGACCGGGCACTGATGGCGGACAAACGTGCCATCCTTGGCTTCGCCGAAAGGCACTGTCGTCATGCATTCAGCCTAGCCGCTAGACTGGCCAGAAACTAGCCATATGTTTAGCCGATAACGCCGATTATGTCAAGTAATGCTTGACATGTAAACTCGGAAACGAGCTGTCCGATGGGGCATTGGCAAAGCGACTCGGCATCACACGACAAGCGCTGCACATGTGGCGAGGTCAAGGTTTACGGTCTGGCGGACGCGCTTAGTGGGCGATCTGCCCGGCACTTCCACGTCCAGCGGAAGCGCTGTCCGCGCGGCAGCGTTCATTACACACGCGCTCAACGGCTTTGGTGCCGCACCACGCATGTGCAGAGAGGAAAGTTGAGCCCACAGACATGGACGAAAGGAAGTGGGCAATGCTGCGAAATGCTCGAGCACGCCAAGCCATTGGTGGTGAAGGACCGGGCGGCCGGCACTGCCGCTGCTGCCGAAGCCGAAGCACCAACAAGTCCTACCGGGTGCGGGAAAACCGTCAGTGGCGGCGCGACTACGGGAGCGGCACGTAACACCAGATCCACAGTCGCTGACCCCGATCCGCGCTCACCCTTTGCTGGAGGCGAGCGCGGACCAGCCCTGTCGAAGCCGTCAGCGACATCTCAGGTGCATGAGACGCCGGGGGTTACGGGACGTGAGCTGAATTGGCCTGCCGTGCAACCGTTCAGCAGGGGTGCCGGGAGACGTCATGGCTGTCCGGTGTAGCCGCAGCACGAACGAGGTAGCAAGTGCTCCGCACGCTAGACCTGGCGGCGCGCGGCGACCACGCGCGACGGTGTGCGGACGAGACCGAGCTTGTGCTCAGCGCCTATGGGCGGAAGCCCGATCGGTACGCCATCGCACGCGGGGAAGGGGTGCTTTGGGGCGTGACTGCCGAAGAAGGGTGCACATCCAGCGATGGGCAGTGAGCTCGAAGCACCTGCCTGCGCACGGCAGGCGATCCAGAGAGACGGTGCGCGACTGGCAGACCACGCACCGGCGCGGTCACTGTTCTTCGCTGATCTCTGCCTCGTAGTGGTAGGGCCGTGACACCGCATCCCAGTCGATGCCGAGCATGTCGCAGAGGTGACGCATGTCGTTGAGCAGGTCCGACATCGACGTCCATACCGATTCGTTGCTGTAGGTGCCCGAGTTCTGGCTGTATTCCGTTACAGCAGCGAAGGCGTGCGAGGCGCGGATTTCGTTGGCGATCAATGGATCGTCGGTGTCAGTGAGGTGTGCTGGGACGGTACGGAACAGTGCGGAGACAGCTTCGGCGCTGACGCCGCCGGGTTCTGCGTCGGCAGGGTCTAGGCGTGGTTGAACTCGGTACGGGTCGCTCATGGCTTGGTCCTTCGTGGTGGGGTGACGCCAATGATGCTGTGGCGTAGACGGGAGAGCGGCACCGTCACTTGTTCCGCGCAGCCATCACCGCACGTGGCGCACCCGCTGCTCTATGTGATCGAAGGCGCTGCAAGGCAGATCCTTCACGCAAAGGTTTGCCCGCTGACCCAAATCCGGGCGCGAACGACGTGAAAGTCATCGCTCTGGAGGCGATGCGCGACGCACATGGGTTTCTGTGTCCTTGCCACAACTTCACTGCTCGATCACTGCTGGACGCCTCGGGATTCAACGTCCCAGTTGTGAAGAGACCCAACAATCGTGGTTTTGCCACAGCGTGGCATCTATAGGATTACGATCCCGGCATGAAGACAGAAGGCGAATCGGCGCAGGTCAGACTTGTGGGCGCTGGAAGTCTGGCCCGACTTGTAGCTGTGTTTGTCGTGATTGCGATGGCGGCATTGACTTTAGTGGCGGGGGCGGCGTTGCGTGCTGCGCCAGCGCGCGCCGCGCCCCCACCGCCGTATGACGCGTTTTATGACTTGCCTGCCGGATGGGCGTCCACGCAGCCCGGAGCGATCCTGAAAAGCCGCCCGGTAGCGGTCAAAACGTTGCAGATACTGCCGTTGAACGTACAGGCATGGCAGCTGTTGTACCGCAGCACCGGCGCTGATGGGCAACCATATGCGGCAGTGCCTACGGTGATGATTCCGCAGGGGCCAGCTAAGCCTCGATCCACCGATTTGTACCTGTCCGGGGGATGAGGGATAGACGAAATGCCCTGTCTGAGTGACAGAATGGGACTTGCTCAGGGTTCCATCGGTACACGCAGAAGGGCATCTCGTAGATGCGATTGTCTCATAGCCATCCGGTCCGGTCTGCCATGTGTGATGATCCGAATCTGCTCGGCGCGGCTGGGTTGGTGCCGGTGATGACGTTGGCCGAACAGGCCGGCCTGTCGGGGCTGGCCCGCGAGCATCTGAGCGTGCCCACCGATAAGGGCGCCCACCCGGATCGCAAGGTGTTCTCGCTGGTCGCGGGCATGGTGGCCGGCGCCGACAGCATCGACGACATGGCAGTACTGCGGCACGGCGCGATGGGCCGGGTGTTCGAGCACCCGTATGCCCCGTCGACGCTGGGATCGTTCTTGCGGGAGTTCCGGTTCGGTCATGTCCGCCAACTGGATGCGATCGCCACCCGCGTGTTGGCTGGTCTGCATGCCCGCACTCCGGTGCTGGCCGGCATCGACGGTGCGGTGATGGTCGATATCGACGACTCGATCATCGAGGTCTACGGTCCGGCCAAACAGGGTGCCGGGTTCGGCTACACCCGGGTGCGTGGGCTCAACTCAGCGATCACCACCCTCACCTGCGGACCGGGTGCGCCGGTGATCGCCGCTCAACGCCTACGCAAGGGAGCATGCAACGCTGCGGCCGTCGCCGCCGCTGAGCGGTCCTCGCCTCCGGTGTCGTTGAGGATGCGCCACTGCTGCGCAGAGATGGGCGTGCGCCGCCGCCAGGCTCGTGGCGCCTGCCACTGCAACTCCTCCGCACCATCGCTGTCAGGGGCAAGTTCGTGCATCTGTGCGACCGCGGACAGCGCGACCATAGGACCCGGGGTGGGGGAGTGGGGGGTGAGGTCGTCAGTGATGGCGGCGCGGAGTCGATCGCCGGCATGGGCAACGACCGCGCCGATACGCACCCTCTTGACCTGACCGTCGCGGCGGTGGACCTCTACCTCGAGGCCGGGGCGGTAGACCTCGGCATCGAGCTGCAGCGTGATCAGCACGAGCAGGAGGTTCTGGTAGATCACGATGAAGAACAGGTTGAACAACCAGAACTGCCACTTACTCATACGGGAGCGCAGCACGGCCCAGCGGTAGTCCTCGGTACCGGTATACCCACCGCGTCGGGCGAAGTTGAACGTCAGACGGATACCCCACGCCGTCACGAGCACAGCCATCACCGTCACGCGAACGTCGAAGTGGCTGTACGCCGCGAACACCCAGAGGTAGATGACAGGCGCGATCGACCAGATGCGGTCGACCCACGACGTGTCGCCGGTGACCAGCGACGCGACCCAACAGCCAAGCGAGATGACACCCGCGATGATGGCGACGACGGCGAGGCTCGACATATTGACTCAGTTCACCCGCGCCAGCGGCACAAGGCTTCGACGGCCGTCAGGTCGTACTCGGGGCCGGTGGTGCCAACGGTGATCAGCGAGACGCCCTCGGCGCTGACGGCATCGGCGGTGCGCACCAGCTCTTCGACGTCGCCGGTGAACGGGATGCCCGCCGACCGCTCGATGGTTTCGGGGTCGCGGCCGATCTCCTCGCAGTACCCAGACAGCACCTTGGTCTTGTGCCGGTAGGTCTCGACGTCGTTGAAGCCGTGCCAGGCATCGGCGTACTTCGCGACGAGCGGGAGGGTCTTCTTCTCGCCGCTGCCACCGATGAGGACCGGAATGTGCCGGGTGGGTTGGGGATTGAGCTTCTCGAACCGTGAGGCGATCCGCGGCAGTGCCTCGCCCAGCTCGCCGATGCGGCTGCCCTTGGTGCCGAAGTCGTAGCCGTACGCGTCGTAATCCTTCTCGAACCAGCCCGCGCCGATGCCGAGGATGAGTCGGCCGCCGGAGATGTGGTCGACTGTGCGTGCCATGTCGGCAAGCAAGTCGGGATTGCGATACGAGTTGCACGTGACGAGCGCGCCGATCTCGACGCGTTCGGTCTGCTCAGCCCACGCGCCGAGCATGGTCCAGCACTCGAAATGCGCGCCGTCGGGGTCGCCGTAGAGCGGATAGAAGTGGTCCCAGTTGAAGATGATGTCGACGCCGAGGTCTTCTGCCCGCAAGACCGCGTCGCGGATCAGCGAGTAGTCGGGGGCGTGCTGCGGCTGGATCTGGACTCCGATGCGAATGGGAAATGCCATGTCTCCCAGTCTGCCCCTCCGCGAGCGCCGCGTCGATGACCAACTTCCGCCGGTCGAGCCCACACCGCCGGTCGAGCTTGTCGAGACCACTTCTTGCCTCCAACGCAATGCTGCTCGACGCCGCGCGGCGGCGGTGTCAGGCTGGACCGATGAGCCACGACCAGAACCCGCACACGGCGGCCGAGTGGGACGCGAGGTACGCCGACACCGAGCGCCTCTGGACGTCGAACGTGAACCCCTCCCTGATCGCTGAGGCCTCCGACCTGGCGCCGGGCACCGCGCTCGACGTCGGAAGTGGCGAAGGTGCCGATGCCCGCTGGCTCGCCGAGCGCGGATGGCAGGTCACGGCGATCGACATCTCGCAGGTCGCCGTCGACCGCGCACGGCAGAGCTTCCCCGGACCCGAGATCACTTGGCTGCAAACAGATCTCGTCGTCGACGACGTACCGGGTGGTGACTTCGCTCTCGTCGCAGCGCACTACTTCCCGATCCTCGCCGAAAACCGTTCGGTGGCAGAGAAACTCGTCGACGCCGTCCGGCCGGGCGGCTCACTGCTGGTGGTGGCACACGCGCCAGACGGCGTGCGCGCACACGGGTTCGACCCCGCCGACTACGTGCAACCGGACGACATCGCGACCCTGCTCGAAAGCCGGCCCGCGGACGGTGAGTCCAGGGAAGGTGGCTGGGAGATCGTCACCCACGAGACCCGCCCGCGCGGCATCCCCGCTGGTGGCGGGCACCACATCGACGACGTGGTGTTGCTGGCGCGTAGGTTGCCCGCTCGGTAGCGGCTTGCTCTAGCTCCAGTCGCGCTGCGACCGCTTCGACCAGTAGTCGTCGGGCGACTCGGGGTGCGCGACGAGTTCCGTGAGCACCGCGGGTTCGAGTGTCACCGTGCCCGCGGCGACATTGCTGTCGACCTGCTCGACACTCACCGCGCCCGACAGCACGTGTGATGCCCAGGGCTGGGCCAGCGCAGCCGCCAGCGCGACCTGGTCGGTGGGTACGCCCAGTTCGTTTGCAGCGAGGTCGACGGCGCGTCGGGCGTCGGAGTCGTCGTCGACGCCAGGCGCCAACCGGCCGTTGGCCATGCCCTCCTTCACGACCACCGACAGGCCCGCCTCCGCGGCCTCCGCCAGCGCTGGGCCCACCGACGTCTCCAGCAGATTCCACGTCGACTGGACGACCCCGAAGAGCGGTGCTCCGCCGACTTCGATCGAGAGCGCTTGTCGCACAACGTCGGCCTGCGACGCGCCCGACGTCGAGAAGCCGATGCGATAGCCGTCGTCGCGCAGTCGTGCGAGCGCGTCGAGCAGTGCGGGGTTGGTCAGTGCCGGACTGTCGGGTGTCAGCGAGTGGATCTGGTAGATGGAGAGCGCTTCGCCGAGTATCGAGCGGCTCGCGGTCCACTGGTCGACGAACTCGCCGAGACTGTGGTCCTTCACCTCGTGAACCGAGGCGTCGAGTTCCCATTCGCCGACGTAGCGGTAGCCCCACTTCGACGCGACGACCACGTCGTCGACGTCGGGACGATCACTCAACCAGTCGGCGAGGAACTGCTCCGACAGTCCGTACGACCGCGCGCAGTCCAGGTAGCGCACCCCGTCGGCGTAGGCGGCGTCGAGCACCGCGTACGTGCGCGCACGCATGTCCTCGATGCTGCGTTCCTCGCCGAGGTCGTCGTCTCGTCCGGTCGTGATGTACGCCGGACGTCCGACCGCTGCCAGGCCCAGTCCGATTGTGGCGCTTGGTGTTGTCACTTCTCGACCTCGTGAACCCCGTCGACTGTGTCCGCTCGTGTGTTGGCCTGCATGCGTTCGAGTCTATCGAGCGGCGCTGCTCACTAGGTGAGTGCGGCGCGCACCGAGGCGGCCGTGTCGGCTTCGAGGCACCGTTCGACGAGCCTGGGATTGGTGGTGGCCTCGATGCCGCGTACCGCCTGCTTGACCGGTGGGACCGCGCGGGGAGCGACGCTTAGCTCCCGCACCCCAAGCGCAACAAGGAGATCCGTTGCCGTCTCATCGGCCGCCAGCTCTCCGCAGACTGCGACCAGGCGGTCGGGTCCCGCACCGCGACAGACCCTGTTGATCAGTGTGACGACTGCGGGATCGAGTGGATCGGCAAGCGCCGCAACGGAAGTGTCGCCGCGTTCTGCGGCAAGCGTGTACTGCGTGAGGTCGTTGGTACCGATGCTGAAGAAGTCGACGTGCGGTGCGAAGGCGGCGGTCTTGAGGGCTGCTGCAGGGACCTCGATCATGATTCCCACCTCGAGTCCCGCCGGTACACCACGTCCGACGGAAGTGATCATAGAGTCGAGATGCTTTCGGGCGGTGAGCAGTTCGTCGACGGTGGTCACCATCGGGAACATGATGCTGATCGGGGTCTGGTGTGCGACGGTGATGATGGCTCGGAGCTGGTCGTCGAAGAGGGTCTTTTCCGCCAGTGCGAGGCGGAGCCCACGCAGGCCGAGGAAGGGGTTCTCTTCGGCGGGTTGCGGCGCGAACGGGAGTGGTTTGTCGCCTCCGACGTCGAGCGTGCGCAGCGTGATGCGTTGGCCGCCAAGGGCATCGGCCATAGCGAGGTAGGTGTCGATCTGCTCGTCGACGGAGGGTGGCAGCGCACGGTCGAGGTAGAGGAACTCGGTACGGACCAACCCTGAACCGTCCGCGCCACTTTCGGCCGCGGCGCGTGCGTCTTCGACGGAACCGAGGTTGGCTGCCACCAGTATTCGCGTGCCGTCGGCGGTGCTCGCGGACTCGTGCGCCGCCGCGCGGGCGAGTTCTCCGCGCTCCGCAGCCCGCGATGCCTCGCCGCGCAGGCGTTCGAGGGTCTGACTGTCAGGGTCGACGATGATCTCGCCGGTCGATCCGTCGAGGGCGACGGTGACACCTGGTTTGATGGCCAAGACGTCGGAGCCTGCCGCGACGACCGCGGGTATTCCTCGCGCGCGGGCGAGGATTGCAGCGTGACTTGTCGGGCTCCCGCCTTCGAGGATGATGCCAGCGACCTTCTCGGCGTCGAGGACGGCCGCCTGTGCCGGCAGCAGATCGTCGACGACGAGGATGCCGGTGCCATCAATGGTTGCGTCCGCGATGCCTGCCAGCTTTCGGAGCACCTGCTGTCCGACCGCGTGCACGTCGACGGCGCGTTCGCGCAGGTAGGGGTCGTTGACGGCGCGCCATTCGGCTTCGACTGCAGCCACTGCCTCCGCCCACGCGTGTGACGCGGGTGCGCCGGACTCGATGCGCTCGCGGGCCGCGGCCACGAGGTCGGGATCGTCGAGCATCACCAGGTGGGCGTCGAAGATGGCGGCGTCGGCGGGGCTATGACGCGCTGTCGTGGCGCGCAGGCCCTCGATGTCGGCGCGTACAGCGTCGAGGGCGTTGCGCAGTCTCGTGGACTGTGCGTCGGCGGAGTCGTACTGCTCGTCGGGGGGCTCGACGTCGACGACCGCGGGCGTGAACACCGGACCGATCGCGATCCCGGGCGACGCCGGCAGGGCGGAGTGGTCTCGACAAGCTCGACCAGCGGTGGTAACCCGACCAGCGGGGGAGGCAGCTCGACCAGCGGCGGCCGTGTCCTCCTCGCCAAACCGGTTGCGCGCCAGCGTGGTCAGGTGTTCGACGGCGGCGCGGGCGTCGGGGCCGCTCGCGTCGATCTCTAGGCGCTGGCCGCACCGCACGGCGAGGCCCACCACCTGCGACATGCTGCTCGCCGACGCCGGGCCTGCGCCGGTATCGAGGTTGCGCAGCGTGACCTCGGCGTCGAATTGTCTTGCCTCCGTCACCAATCGGGCGGCTGGCCGGGCGTGGAGGCCATGCGGGTTCTCGACCTTGACGACGGCGGTCTCACCCCCGGTCGGTGCATTCACACCGCCAGCCGGCACATCCTCGACGCCCAACGCCGATCGCTTGGGCGTCAGCGCCTGCGCCGCCTCGGCGGCGACGTCGGCGGGTGAAGCCCCAGAGGCGGCGGTCACGGCCGCGGCCATGAGTCCCTCGACCAACGGAGCCGCCGACAGCACGGTGCGCTCGCGGACCTCCGGGTCGATCAGTTCAAGCGCGAGTTCGGCTGACAGAACAGCACTTCCGAGATCCATCAGGACCACGACGCCCTGTGCGTCGTCCGCCTTCTCGATCGCGTCGACGATGGCGGTGGCATCGGTGCCGAAGGTCTCGGCGTCGAGTCCCGCTGCGACGGCGATGCGCGTCGTCGATCCGTGGAGCATCTCCGATGCCAGTGCCACCGCGGCGTCGGCAAGCGCCCTGCTGTGAGAGACGACCACCAGCCCCGTCATGGTGTGCCGGTCGCGTTCACGGCTTCGGCGAGCGCGTCGACGAGCATCGCCGCGCTCGTCGCTCCCGGATCCTGATGTCCGACGCTGCGCTCACCGAGATACGACGCGCGACCCTTGCGGGCAACCATGTCGACGGTCGAATCGCGTCCGGCGGCGGCAGCATCGGCGGCGACCTGCAGTGCCTTCGGCAGTGCTGCGCCGTCGGCGAGCGCCGCATCGAGGGCATCGCATGCGGGGTTGAGCGCATCGAACATGGTCTTGTCGCCGGGCTGTGCGTGTCCGCGGTCGACCACGCCGGCAAGGCCGGCGCGCAGTGCCGCGGCGAGCGTCGTGCCGTCGATCTCGCTGCTGTCGCCGATGGCGCCCGCCATCCGGAGCAGCAGGGTGCCGTTCAGCGGCCCGCTGGCGCCGCCGACCTTGCTGACGAGTGTCATGCCTGCCTTCTTCAGCATCGGTCCCGGCAGGTCTGGACTATCGGCGAGTCCGTCGACGACGGCGGTCATGCCGCGTTCCATGTTCGATCCATGGTCGGCGTCGCCGATAGCGGCGTCGAGTTGGGTCAGGCCGTCGACGTCGGCCACCACGTCGCTGGTGAACAGGCGGAGCCAGGTGGCGATGGTGTCAGTGGTCAGGGTGGTCATGACGTGCCCTTTCGATCAAGCCCAGTGCAGGTTCGGTGTGTCGACCGGAGCGTCCCACAGATCGGTGAGTTCGTCGTCGAGTCGCAGGAGCGAGACCGAACATCCCGCCATGTCGAGGCTGGTGACGTAGTTGCCCACGAGGGTGCGCGTTGCGGTGATGCCAGCGGCGTCGAGTAGTCGTGTGAATTCGGCGCACATCAGATAGAGCTCGATCAGGGGTGTTCCGCCGAGGCCGTTGACCAGCAGGACGACCCCGTTCTCGCCGAGGGTGAAGTCGAGGTCGGCGAGAACCGGATCGATCAGCATCTGCGCCATCTCATTCGCCGAAGGCAGTTCGACGCGTTTGCGGCCCGGTTCGCCGTGGATGCCGACGCCGAGTTCGATCTGATTCTCGGGGAGGTCGAAGGTGGGGTGGCCGACCGCGGGGACCGTGCAGGAGGTGAGAGCGAGGCCCATGGTGCGTGCGTTGTCATCTGTCTTGCGTGCCAGCCTGGCGACTTCGGCGAGGTCGGCGCCGCGCTCGGCGACCGCCCCGGCGATCTTCTCGACGAAGACCGTGCCGGCTACACCGCGTCGACCGACCGTGAAACTGCTGTCGGTGACGGCCACGTCGTCGTCGACGATGACAGACACCACCTCGACGTCGGCGAGCTCTGCGGCCATCTCGAAGTTCATCACGTCGCCGCTGTAGTTCTTCACGATGTGCAGCACGCCAACGCCACCGTCGACGCCGCTGGTGGCGGCCAGGATCTGGTCGGGGACGGGCGATGTGAAGACCTCGCCGCAGGCGGCGGCGTCGAGCATCCCTTGGCCGACGAATCCGCCGTGCAGGGGCTCGTGGCCGCTCCCTCCGCCGGAGACCAACCCGACCTTTCCGCGACGTGGTCCCTCCGCTCGGAAGATCACCCTGTTCTCGTGGTCGACGCGCAGTCGGGGATGAGCGGCCGCAACCCCGCGCAGTGCGTCGGCCAGCACATCGGCCGGCTCGTTGATGAACTTCTTCATGAGCCACTACTCCTACGGGACACATCTGCGGGTACGCACGGTGAGGCCGAGCAATTCATTCGACATTATCGAATGAAATGTCACACTACGCCCCGCGCGATGTGACGGGCAATACTTTCCGAAGATGGAACAGGCGAGATCTCTCCCCGGGGAGATCGCTGAGACGATTGCTGCGAGAATGTCTGGATGATTCAGTCCGTAGACCGCGCGCTCCGCGTGCTCACGGTGCTGGCGGGCGACCACCGGATGAGTCTCGGACAGATCGCGGAGAGGCTCGAGCTGCCGCCGTCGACCGTGCACGGCATCGTCCGCACGCTGCTCGCACACCGCATGGTCGTGCAGGAGCGCGATTCGGGGCGCTACCGCCTCGGACCTGCGGTTCTCACCTTCGGAAACGTGTACCTCGACAGTCTCGAACTCCGTGCGCGGATCGCGCCGTGGGCTGAGCATCTCGCACGACGCAGCGGACTCGCGGTCCGCACCGCGGTGATGTTGATCGACGACGTCGTGGTGGTCCATCACCAACCGAGGCTCGACGGTTCGCGGCAGATGCCCGAGGTCGGAATCGTCATTCCCGCGCACGCGTCGGCCCTGGGCAAGGCGATCATGGCGTTCGACGCCAAGCTGACCGACGACATCCTCGACGCCGACCTGCGCGACATGACCGGCTCGACCCTCACCGATCCGGCGGCGCTGCGCGCGACCCTCGCCGATGTGCGCGCGACAGGACTCGCCGAGTCCGTCGAAGAGGCTGTTTTGGGTGAGTGCGAACTCGCAGCCGTGTTGACCGACCGGATGGGTGGTCCGATCGGTGCCGTCGGTGTCGTCGCCACCGCGGAGCAGTGGCCACTCGAGTCGTCGGTCGCCTCGATGCTGCGCGACGTCGCCCGCAATACCTCGCGCGAATTGGGCGCTGCCACTTGGCCTCCCGTGGTTCAGGACGAGCGCGCCACCGACAAGGATGCCTGGCGGCGGAGGTCCCGCACAGGTTGATCGGGGCAGCTCGGGTGTAGAGAATGTCCGACCTGCATGCGAACATGTGTTCTATGCGGATCGAGCGACGCGAGCGGCACGAGGCGTCGATACTTCACGCCGACCTCGACTCCTTCTACGCGTCGGTCGAGCAGCGCGACAACCCGGCACTACGTGGACGGCCGGTACTCGTCGGCGGTGGGGTGGTGCTCGCCGCCAGCTATGAGGCCAAGGCGTTCGGCGTGCGGTCGCCGATGCCGGGCCACGAGGCGCGGGCGCTGTGCCCGCGCGCAATAGTGGTGCCGCCGCGCTTCGAGGCCTACGTCGAGGCCAGCCGCGCGGTCTTCGAGATCTTCCACGACACCACACCCATCGTCGAGGGCATCTCGGTCGACGAGGCGTTCCTCGACGTCGCGGGCCTGCGTCGAGTGTCGGGAACACCGGTCGAGATCGCGGAGCGTTTGCGTAGACGCGTCAGCGACGAGGTGGGACTGCCGATCACTGTGGGACTTGCGCGCACCAAATTCCTCGCAAAGGTCGCGAGCGCCGTCGGCAAGCCGGACGGGCTGCTCGAGGTGGCACCGGGAACCGAGCTGGCGTTCTTGCATCCGCTACCCGTTCGGAGGCTGTGGGGCGTCGGGCCGGTGACCGAGGCCAAACTGCACGACGCGGGCGTCACCACGGTCGGCGGGATCGCCCGGCTCGGCGAGCGCTCACTCAAGCACATCGTCGGACCGGGCTCTGCGCGTCACCTCTTCGCGCTGTCGATGGCCACCGATCCGCGTCGTGTCGAGACCGGGCGTCGACGCTCGTCGATCGGTTCGCAGCGGGCGCTAGGCCGTCGACCCAAGAGCGAAGCCGACCTCGAGGCGACCGTCGTCGCTATCGTCGAGCGCCTGGGGCGTCGCCTTCGTAATGCCGAACGAGTCTGTCGCACAGTCGTATTGCGTCTCCGGTTCGACGACTTCTCACGTGCAACACGGTCGCGAACACTGTCCGACGCCACCGATCGCACCGACGTGATCATGTCGTCGGCGCGCGGATTGCTCGACGACGCCCTGCCCGTGATCCGCGACCGCGGATGCACGTTGATCGGATTGTCGCTCACCGGACTCGACGAGCGCGACTCGATACAGCTCACCCTGCCGTTCGACCAACCCGACCCTGCCGACCGCCGGGTGCGCGCGGTCGAGGCGTCGAGTCCGCTCAGCGGTCGGGGCGCGCACCTCGACACCGCGATGGACGATCTGAGAACGCGATTCGGCCGCGACGCCGTCACCCGCGGCGTACTCCTCGGGCGCCACCACGGCGACGACGCCCCGATGCTTCCGGACTGAACGGCAGCCCGTTTCCCGTGCGCAGAACGCGCAAAACGTGCCTTACGCGCACAAGCTTCACTGTGATCTGGACTACCCCGACACTCGATCAGTAACGGGCAACACACCGCTCGCGAACGACACGAGAAAGAGCACGGAAATGTTGGTAGCACTCGGGTTGGGCATGGTCGCCACGTTCATGTTCCTCATCATCACCAAACGCGCGACACCAGTGGTCGCGCTCATCCTGGTCCCGGTCGCGTTCGGGCTGTTCGCCGGCGCTGGCCTCAGCATCAGCGACATGATCACCGACGGGATCAAAGAACTCGCCCCTACGGCGGCGATGCTGTTCTTCGCGATCATCTTCTTCGGGATCATGATCGACGTCGGGCTCTTCGACCCCATCGTTCGGCTGGTGGTCCGGATGGTCGGGCATGATCCGGCGCGGCTGGTCGTCGGCACCGCAGTGCTCGCGATGGTCGTCTCACTCGACGGCGACGGCTCGACGACGTTCATCATCACCACCGCGGCACTCCTACCGCTCTATCTGAAACTACGCGTCAGCCCCGTCGTCCTCACCGTCGTCGCAGGTCTCGCGAACGGCACGATGAACATACTTCCGTGGGGAGGCCCCACGGCTCGTGCGGCGAGTGCGCTGAAGATCGACACCAACGACATCTTTCTGCCCATGCTCCCCGCGCTCGGGGCCGCGCTGCTGGTCGTCCTGGCTTTCGCCTATCACCTCGGGGTCTTGGAGCGTCGTCGGATCGGGCGTCTGGAAGTCGACGACGCGGTGCTCGTGCCGCGCGGTGAACTGGTTGCCGCTGGAGTCGGCGGGTCCGGGACGACGTCGAACAACCGACCAGCTCTCTCGACTGGTTCGAGCGGAACCGACTCCAGCACAGGCGATGTCGCCACGACGTCGGATGGCGACGGGGAGTCGGCGTTCACCGGGGTTCTCGATCCGAATCGAAAGACGTTGCGACCCAAGCTGGTCTGGGTCAACGCGACGCTGACGGTCGCCCTGCTGGCGATCCTCGGAGCCGACATCGTCGCGATCCCCGTTCTCTTCATGATCTTCGCGGCTATCGCGCTTGCCGTGAACTTCCCGCACATCAAAGATCAACAGGAGGCCATCACCCGCCACAGTTCCAGCATCGTCTCGGTGGTCGCGATGGTGCTAGCCGCTGCGGTGTTGACCGGGGTGTTCAGTGGGACCGGGATGGTGGACGCCATCGCACATTGGATGGCCGACGGGATTCCGAGCGCGATGGGTCCGCACATGGCAATCGTCATCGGGATCGTTTCGATGCCGTTGACATTCCTGATGAGCAACGATGCGTTCTATTACGGTGTGCTTCCGGTCCTCTCGGAGACCGCCTCGCGGTACGGCATCGATCCCGCAGAGATGGCACGCGCCTCGATCACCGGCCAGACCGTTCACATGCAGAGCCCGCTGGTGCCCGCGATCCTGCTGCTGGTCGCGCTCGCGGGGGTCTCACTGGCCGACCATCACAAGAAGGTCCTGTGGCGAGCAGCACTGGTATCGGTGACGATGCTTGCTGTGGGCGTCGTGGTCGGCGCGATCCCGTTCTGAGAGTTCGAACTCCAACCGCCGCACTACTGCCGACGCCTAGGCTCTACACATGCGATTACGGACGCAGGTTCTTCTGCTGCAACTGTCCGTCATCGCGGTGAGCCTCGGCGTCGGTTTCGGCGTCGTGCTCGCGGGTACCGACGACCGTAGCCGCGACGAGTACGCGCAACGCGCGCTCGCGATCGCGCAGTCGGTGGCGGCCGATCGTGAAACGGTCAGCGAGGTCGCGGAAAGCGACCGCAGCGACCTCGACGTCAGCCAACTGGCGAACGGTCCGATTCAAGCCCAGGCATCCGCGGTGCGTGAGCGCACCGGAGCGTTGTTCGTCGTGATCGCGAACGCCAACGGCATCCGGTTGTCGCACCCCGATCGGGGCGAGGTCGGGAAGCACGTGTCGACCGATCCCACCAAGGCGCTGTCGGGGCAGGCCGATATCACCACCGATCGCGGCACGCTCGGCGAGTCCGTGCGCGCGAAGGTGCCCATCATCGACGACGGTCGCGTTGTCGGACTGGTGAGCGTGGGTGTCTCGACGGCCGACCTTGCGGCAGCGACGCGTCGGGCAATCGGGACCACGGTGCTGATCGCTCTGGCGGCGCTCGCCGTCGGCGCGGTGGGATCAATCCTGCTCGCGCGTCGATGGCGTCGACTCACTTTGGGTCTCGAACCCGACGAACTGGCCGAACTGGTCCGCGATCAGGGCGCCGTGTTGCACGCCATGGCCGACGGCGTGCTCGCTGTCGACGCGACCGGTGTCATGCGCGTCATCAACGACAAGGCACGTCAGCTGCTCGACATCACTGATGAGGTCGGTACCAGCGTCGACGATCTCGAGCTCAGCGACCGGATCCGGGCTGTGCTGCGCACCCCGACCCCCGATCCGGTCGCCGCGACCGTCGGCGACCGCATCGTGCTGGTGTCGTCGCACCGCGTCGATGTCGACGGGCGCGACCTCGGTATCGTCGCGTCGATCATCGATCGCACCGACGTCGAAGAGCTCACCCGCGAGATCGATTCGATGGGCGCGATGAGTACGGC
>NZ_LZMO01000055.1:0-7944 GCF_001665715.1 Gordonia sp. 852002-10350_SCH5691597 | reverse complement strand
GGACTGATCCCGATCGGCGTCGGATTCACCACGTCGCTCGCGGCAATCATCATCATGGCGTTCGTATCCGGTTGGGCTGCAATCGTGTTGGCGGTGGCGCTCATCGTCAGCGGTGTCGTTGCGCCGTGGCTCGCGGCGCGTGGGTCGGCGCGCGCCATCGCCGACAGTGCCGCCGCGAGCACGCGAGCCGCCGACACCGCGTCCACCGCGCTCTGGCACGCGCCGGAGCTGATCGTCGGACGGCGTCGTGACGCGGTGTTGGCCGACGCCCGTGTCGCGGACGAGGACGCCATCGTTGCTGCCGATCGTGGTGTGCGCGTTCAGTCACTGGCAGCCGCGGCCACGCCGCTTTCGCTGGGGGTCTCGCTGCTGGCCGCGTGCTTGATCGGTATCCACCTGGCTTCGTCGACGTCGGGCTCCCTCGCCGACGTCGCGAGCGGACACGGACTGACCCCGATGATCCTCGGCGTGCTGATCCTGTTGCCGCTCTCGGCATTCGAGTCGACGGCACCGCTGACCGAGGCGGGCATCCAACTGGAGCGCAGCCGCCAGAGCGCGGCGCGCGTGATGGCGCTGGTCGACGGTGCCCGTGCCGAAGGTGCCCAGGTCGAAGTTTCTGCGGATAGCGCCGACGACATCGACGTGCCGGTATACGCAGGGCCGGTGACGATGACGCTCGATCAACTGAGGTGGGGATGGCCCGCGACGGCCGACGGCACACCGCCGACGCTCGGCCCAGACGAGGGCATCTCCCAGGTTCTTTCGCCGGGATCGCGGCTTGCCGTTGTCGGCCCGAGCGGCATAGGAAAGTCGACGCTGCTGCTGACCATCGCCGGTCTGCTCGAGCCGCGTGCCGGTTCGGTGACTGCGACCGCTCAGGACGGTGCGCCGGTCGCATTGCGCTCGGCCGCATGTTATTTCGCCGAAGAAGCGCACACCTTTTCGACGACGCTCGGCGAGAACCTGCGCGTGGCCCGTGGCGACGTGACCGACGACGAGATGCGCGAGGCGCTGGCGACCGTCGGCCTCGGCGACTGGGTGGC
The DNA here is from genome assembly GCF_001665715.1 of Gordonia sp. 852002-10350_SCH5691597. Lineage (NCBI taxonomy): Bacteria > Bacillati > Actinomycetota > Actinomycetes > Mycobacteriales > Gordoniaceae > Gordonia > Gordonia sp. 852002-10350_SCH5691597. The sequence continues at coordinate 6,901 of NZ_LZMO01000055.1, read as the reverse complement.
AGGTCTGCCCGACGGCCTCGACACGGTGCTGACCGGTGGGGCGGAGGCGATCAGCGGCGGGCAGCGTCGTCGACTGTTGCTTGCCCGTGCACTGCTGCACCGGGCACCGGTGGTGCTGCTCGACGAGCCGACCGAACACCTCGACGCCGCGGACGCAGAGCAGTTGCTGGCCCGCCTGCTGACGCCGGTGGGAGGCATGTTCGGTCCCGAGCGGACCGTGGTGGTCGTGACGCACCAGCCACCCCGCGCGGAGTCTGCTGACTTCGTGCGGATCGAATGGGAACCGGTCGGCTCCCAGTAGGTGTGGCGAGTGCCAGTAGGCGAGTGCCCGGTAGGCGAGTGCTCAGTAGGGCGGCGGGTTCTCGTCGTTCCAACGTTTTTCGGCACGCTCTGCTCGACGCCGCTTGGCGTCGTGTGCGGCGTTGATTCGTCGATTGGCAGGGTGATCGGGTGGCTTCTGCCTGTGCAAGCCTCGGAAGAGGTTGAAGCCCGTGAACGCATTGCCGACGAAGGTGTGCCCGGTGGGGGAGACGAACAGAGTTGTCCCCATCACGGTCTGCAGGTCGCGCCAGTTGCCGAAGGTCTTGATCCTGTGGTGAAACCTGCACAGCGGCTTGAGGTTTGCCGCAACTGTGGCGCCTCCGGCCTGCGGGTTGCTGCGGTTGAAAGCCTCGCCGTGGTCGACGTCGGCGCGCCATACCGGGTTGCTGCACCCGGGGAATGTGCAGCACAGCTCGCCCGAGCGGATCAGGGCGTCGAGCTTCTTGCTCGGCGTGTACCGCAGTGCCGATGAGGCGGCGCGCTCGTTGATCGCCGCGGGATCCAGGAAGTCGATCTCGGCGTCCGTGAGTAGCTTTCGGATCGTCTCCGCATCGACGACGCCGTGTCCGTCGATGAATCCGGGCATGTCGTCGTGGCCATTGATGGTGGATTCGTTGACGACGACGTGGATGACCGCTCTCGGCGAAGGCGGGACCAATGGTGCCGGTGCGGCGGCGTGGTCGGGCAGGTCGTGGGACGGTTCGCCGGCGGACTCGGCGACCTCGGCCGCCGCAGCGCAGGCCTCGCATCTACAGGTGAGGTGGCTCTCGCCGTGCGCGAAGGCGGTGAGCGCGTCGGCTCGACGTTGTGCGTGAGTGCGCGGGTCGGCGTCGTGGACGGCGTCGGCCATCGAGTTGAGCCGGGCATTGATCATGACACCGGACTCGATGGGCAGCGTGCCGCTGATGCGGGACTGTCCCGGCTGGTGCCGGTCAGGCCGTACCTGCACGTCGCGGTCGTGGTCGACGAGCTCGCGCTGCCTCTTGACCGCGGGAGGGTCGAGTTGTGCGACGACGCTGTCGACGAGTGCCTTGAGTCGTGTCGTCGACATCTTGTCGCGCGCCAGCAGTGCCGAGGCGATTCGGGAGTCGACGTCGGCGATGGTGTCGGGTCCGCACAGAGCGGTGCGTGACAGGACGACGAGGAACTGGGGCAGGTCGAGACGTCCGCACGCGAGCACCGATCCGGTGAGCGGCAGGCGATAGCGGACGGCATGCCCGGCGGTGATCAGCTCACGTGCCCTGGCGGGCGAGACCGAGAGGACCGCGCCGACGTCGGCGATGGTGCGCTCGAGTCCGTCCGGACCGAACCGGGCGCGCGGGTCACCACCGGATCTGGCGAGCGTGGTCAGCGCGTGCAGATCCTCCGGAGAGGCAACGGGACCGGGGTGCGCTTCGCCGATTTCTGAGCCGTAGTCTTCCTCGTGCTCTTCGTGAATCAGACTGATAGCCTGCAGCATTCGATAATCGGCACTGGCGCGCACCGACGCGCAGTGCGCGATGATCTCGACCAGATCGGTCTTCGACAGCTCCTCGTCCTCGCACATCTGCTCGACGATCGGCGGCATCGTCGGCGCGCCGAAGAGCCCGGCATCAGACGACGCGCCGGGCGCTGCTGCGTCGGCGTCGAGAGTGGTTTCCAAGGACATGAACCAAACATACATTCGAGGTCTGACAAAAAATCTCACCGAAGATCCGACCGCGGTATGCGCATCGAAAAAGGCGTTGCGAGCACCTCGGGGCGGGCGTACGTTCGGTCGTACACGAGAAAGGAGGTGGTCTGAAGTTGTATGACATACGGACACGTGAGGTGGCCATCCGCTAACGGCGGACCGCCTGTGACTTAGGCACTTTCGCCGGCACTTGTGCTCGTTGGCGAATACCAGATGGTCACCCGACCCCCGCATCCGGCCGTCCGGCCGATGTGCCCGTCCCTGACGGGTGATGCGGGGGTCGTTCCGTGTCTGGGGGCCTTTCATCGTCGGGGTGTTTCACGATCTGAGGTAGTGCGGCTGCATCGGGTTGTCGGGCAATTCCGACAACGAGTAGTGGATTACGCATGCGGCTGCCGATGCCGAGGAGTGAACTTCGTGTCAGAAGCACTCGTTAGCCGTGATTCGTGACAGCCAGGAGGCCGATGATGAGAACAACCAGCGCGGTCAGATCTCTCCACACGCGTATGCACGCATCGTCGAATCGCACTGCGGCAGTGCGTCGCCGCTACCTCACCGCCGACGATCCGGAGTGGACCAACGACGGGCCGACCAATTGGATCATCGGGACTGTCGAGAACCTCGGCTACAGCCGACTCGGAATCGCTGGTGCCACCACAGGTCACCTGGTCTTGCTTAACGAGGGCCTCGCCGACCTGGCGATCCTGTCGACCTCAGGTCTCTGCGGCACCGACGGTGCCCTGTTCACCTATCTGCCGAGCGGTTCGTCGCGCATCCTGCCCGACAGCGAGTTCCACATCCTGCAGGGCGAGCGTCGAGGCGGGCGCCCGGTCCTCATGGGAGAGATCATCGACGACGGCCCGCTCGCGCTCCAGTTCTTCTTCGACGGTCCGCCGCCGCAACTGCGTGGGTGATGGGCAGCCGGTTCGACGATCAGCCGGCTGCCGCAGCATCGCGGTCTGACTATCCGACGAAACGACGCAGCTTGGCGGAAAGGCGGGGCGTGAGGTCGCCGTCGGAATCGACACGTTCTTCGACGTAGGCGAGGTCGCCGTCGGGAACGATGCCGTAAAGGCGTTTGGCGTTGCCCGCTGGGGAGCTCGTCTCCGAGCGCACGACGGCGTCGGTGGTGAGATTCCACGACGTCTGGTTCAGCGGCCGGCCGTAGAACAGCTCGACCCAGCCCTCGGCGTGGGCGAGGAGAAGTTCGATGGAGTCGTCCTCGGTGATGCGCCAGTAGCCGGTTTCACGCTGGTCGGGACGCAGGAAGTTGGCGTCCTCATCGATGACCCAGGAGCGCGACTCCCAGTTCAGGAAGTTCTGCCCGTCATGACTGACAACGATCTGCTGGGCGAAGTGGTAGTCGGTGTGGGTGACGGGATCGTGTCCCTCACCCTCGCCACGCCACACTCCCACGAGAGGTAATAACGCGAGAAGTCCCTGGTGGAGGTCCGCGCCGAGCCGCAGGTTGGCGGTATCGGGCTTGAGCGGCAGATCGTCCCACGCGGGTACGTTGCGTTCGCGGCTGCCTGACTCTGCAGCGCGCGAATCGGCCTGGCTGATCGCCTCGTCGCCTGATCTACGGGCGGCGACGGCGTCGTCGGGCTGTGCGTCCTCCGGGGAGGTCACGATTCGTCTGTGACCAGTCGGTAGAGCACGTACAGCGCAAACCAGGTGATCAGGACGGCCGCGAGGACCAGCAAGATTTCGAAGAAGATGACCACGGCTAGATTCTAACTCCGATGCGCGGGCGGTAGTTCACTGAGGTCGACCACACTCGGCTGTGTCGCTTGGCGCCCGCGCCGTCGAGTCGGATCACTGTGCCGTGTCGCGTCCGCCCTGGGCCGCGACGGCGATGATGGGGGTCGGCCCCGACCATGGCCCACGCGGCGACGGCGCGGTGGGGCCGGTTGCCGCGCAAGCCATGCGCGAACGGCCGCCGTCACCGCAGACGGGTCTTCGACGGGCGTGAGGTGTCCGACGTCGTCGAGGACGACAACCTCGGGGTGATCGGGGAATCTGGACTGGAGTTCATAGGCCTGCCGCAGCGGTATCCACGGATCATCCCGACCCCAGCCGATACGAACCGGGCTGCGGGTGGCTTCCAATCGATTCGCCACAGGGCGGGTGTCCGCTGCGCTGAGTGCTGTGATCTGCCGGTAGAACGCCGCCTGTCCGATGGGGCCGAGCCACTGGGAGGCGAGCGCCTCGACGTCTTCGTCGGATAACGGCCGAAAGGCTGCTGCGGCAATGTATTCCTTGACCAGTGCTGCATGTAGATGTGCCGGGAGTTGCTCGAAGACATGTGCGTTCTCGGCAACCAGCCGGAAGAAGGGCGAACCCCACGGGTCCACGGTGACGACGTCCCAGAGGAACACGTCTGCGTACTCGACGCCGTTGAGCAGATGTGCGCGGAGTGCGACGGCGCCGCCGATGTCGTGCGCAACGACATGCGGCCGCTGCAGTCCCCACAACTCGATGAGCGCGCCCAGTCGTACGGCTTGCGCGGCCAAGTCGGTCGTGACTGCCGCGCTCTTCTCCGACTCGCCATAGCCGGGCATATCCCAGAGAAATACTCGGTAGTCGCGACTCAAGTCGGTGGCAACGCTGGTCCAGACCTGTGACGACCATGGCGTGCCGTGGCACAGCACGATGTCGCCCGCCGAGGCCGTTGGGGGCTCGAGAGTCCTTGTCGCGATGGAGGTTCCGTTCACGGTGACGATCGAAGCGGGTGGCAGAGAATCGTGTGTCATCATGGCGACAAGGTAAAACCTCAGGTTGACCTGAGGTCAAGACGGAAGGTCGGGCGGAAAGTGAAGATCGGAGAGGCTTCGAGGCGAGTCGGCGTCGACGACCACGTGCTACGGCACTGGCACGACCTCGGTGTGGTCGTACCCGATCGCGAAGCGTCGGGCCACCGTTTGTACACGGAGGAGCACATTCGTCGCATCCGCATAGTTCAGGCCTGCCAGAGCGTCGGCATGAGTCTTGCCGACATCCGGCTGGTGCTGCACCGCGACGAAGAAGGTCGCACGGAACTGATCGAGCAGAAGCTCCGATGGATACGTTCACAACGCGCCCAGCTGGCGGACGCGGAGAGTTTCCTCGAACACGTCATCGGTTGCAGGCATGATCTGCTCAGCCGGTGCCCCGACTGCACGCGGTACGCATCGACCTATCCGCCGAAAAAACAGGCCCGGCCACCCTGCGGGTGACCGGGCCTGATCTGCGAATCAGCAGCCTCAAAAGCGTTGCGCTACTTCGAGATTGCGACTCTTCTGTCTACTTCGAGACGGTGATGTCCTTGTCGTGAACGCCGGGGCCCTCGGGGCTGACGGTCACGTCGCCGTTGCCGACCGACGACAGGGCGCGCAGCGTCCAGGTGCCGGGGGCGGCGAAGAAGCGGAAATCGCCGGTGGGGCTTGCGACGACCTCGGCGGTGAACTCACCGGTCGAGTCGAGCAGTCGCACGAACGCTCCCGCCACCGGGTTACCGGAGGCGTCGGTGACCTGTCCGGTCAGGACGGTCTCCTTCTCGACGTCGACGCCCGCGGGCAACTTCTGTCCCTGCTTGGGTGCAGCACACATACTTACTTTCCTTCTCCCAGTTCAACCGGAACGCCGACCAGCGAACCGTATTCGGTCCAGCTGCCGTCGTAGTTCTTCACATTCGTCTGTCCGAGCAGCTCCTGCAGCACGAACCAGGTGTGGCTCGAGCGCTCACCGATACGGCAGTACGCGATGGTCTCCTTCGAGCCGTCGAGGCCCGCTTCCTTGTACAGCTCGGCGAGGTCGTCGTCGGACTTGAAGGTGCCGTCTTCGTTGGCAGCCTTGCTCCACGGCACGTTGATGGCGCCGGGGATGTGGCCGGGACGCTGGCTCTGCTCCTGCGGGAGGTGCGCGGGAGCCAGGATCTTGCCGGAAAACTCGTCAGGGCTACGCACGTCGACGAGGTTCTTCACGCCGATGGCGTCGACGACCTCGTCGCGGAAGGCGCGGATCGAGTTGTCGGGATCGGCGGCCTTGTACTCGGTCGCGGGGCGCGAGACAGCGTCGGTCGACAGCGGGCGGCCGTCGAGCTCCCACTTCTTGCGTCCACCGTCGAGCAGCTTGACGTCCTGGTGGCCGTAGAGCTTGAAGTACCAGTACGCGTAAGCGGCGAACCAGTTGTTGTTGCCGCCGTAGAGGACGACGGTGTCGTCGTTGGAGATGCCGCGCTCGCTGAGCAGCGCGGAGAACTGCTCGCGGTCGACGAAGTCGCGACGGACCGGATCCTGCAGATCGGTCTTCCAGTCGAGCTTGACGGCGCCTTCGATGTGGCCGCCGTCGTAAGCGCTGGTGTCCTCGTCGACCTCGACGAAGACGACCTTGTCGTTGTTCAGGTTCTGCTCAGCCCAATCGGCGCTGACCAGGACGTCGGAACGTGCCATGTCTGGTTCCTTCCAGAGGTGGGATTTCTCGGTGAGTGTGTCCGGTCACCGGAGTGATGAGAACGGGCCGGACGTCGGTCGAATGACGGTCGAACGATGACGGCGGCATCTGACGAGATGCGGACTTGCGATGTCACGAGCGCGCACACTGCACACACCGGCCGTCACCTGTGGTGAGCGTGCCGAGGTGGCGCGATCACCGGACTAGAGACAGCAACAGTCGGCGACGCGACAAAAGTCGATCGCCCGCCGACGGGTGAGCAGAAGCTCACGGCGCAGTTGCATGCCCACGAGGGTACAACAGCCACCCCACGACGCTTCAATAGCGGCCCCCATGATTCCGACTCGGTGGTCGAGTTGCGCTCGCGCGCGGTGGCGAGTTGCGCTCACGCGCACAATGCCGGCCGGTGTCAGAAGTCGCTCGGGCGAAGATCGCGCGGACCGGTGTCGGCGACGAGGAGTACGTCGCTTCCCTCGC
>NZ_LZMO01000054.1:0-3091 GCF_001665715.1 Gordonia sp. 852002-10350_SCH5691597 | reverse complement strand
GTGGCACAAGCCTCCGGTGTACAAGGCGATCGCGATAGGCCGACTCCCCCTTCAGATTCCGCTCATCGCAGCCGCCGTGAAGATCTTCCGCGACGCTTCGTGAGTCATTCTGACCACGCGGGGTTTCACCGCGTCGAGCACGAACGACTCGATGCGCGCACCCTGGTCCTCCTCACGCTCGTCGCCGCGGCCGCTGGTGCTGTCACCGGTTTCGTCGGCGGCGGATTTCGCTGGCTTCTCGAACACATCGACGCGTGGCGCGTCGGCACGGTCCTGAACTGGACATCGACTCATGGTCCGTGGGGGTGGCTTGTCCCGGTATCGATCTCAGCCGCTGCAGCAGTCGGGGCCACCTATATCGCGCTCCGGGTACCTCTCGCAGCCGGTAGCGGCATCCAACACGTCGAGGCGGTCGAGCGGGGCGAAGCCGATCCCCCACCGTTGCGGGTGGTCCCCGCACGATTCGTGGGCGGTCTGCTCTCGATCGGTGTCGGCGGGATGGTGCTCGGGCGTGAGGGTCCGACCGTGCACATCGGTGCGACCATCGGCGCGACCGCGGGACACCTGTGCCGAGCAACGGCCGACGAAGTCCGCGGATTGCAGACCGTCCTCGCCGGAGCCGGTCTCGCCGTCGCCTTCAACGCACCCATCAGTGCTGCGATGTTCGTGTTCGAAGAGATCGCCAAGACCGTCCGCATCCGCCTGGTGGTCTGGACGCTGGCCTCCGTCGCCACAGCGGTCGGCTGCTCGCGTCTCATCCTGGGCGATCACCCCGATTTCGCGGTGCCGGCGATTGCACGACCGAGCTTCGCGCTCGTACCGGTGTTCGTCCTGTTCGGCGCATTCGTCGGTCTGGTGGGTGTCGCATACAACTGGCTCATCCGCGCGATGCTGCGCTGGTTCGATGCGCTCTCCCGTGTGCCCGCGCTCGTGACGGCAGCCGCCGTCGGCGCCGTCATCGGCGCGGTCATGCAGATCAATCCCGACCTCGTCGGTGGCGGGGACGCGCTGTCGCAGAACATCTTCGACGGTCAGCGGTTCGCACTACTCACCCTCATCGTGTTTCTGGCCGTGCGATTCGTCGGTGGACCGCTGTCGTATTCTGTCAGCACTCCCGGGGGCATCTTCGCGCCGATGCTCGCACTGGGCGCACTCCTGGGCTTGTTCTTCGCGCGATTGATCGAGGTGTTCTCCACCGATCTGGGACGAGAACTGGTGTTGTCACTGGTACTCGTCGGCATGTCGAGCTTGTTCGCTTCAGTGGTCAGGGCTCCGTTCACCGGCATCGTGCTTGTCATAGAGATGACCACGATCACGAGTGTGACGGTACCGCTGCTCGCGGCAGGCGCCGCCGCGGTCATCGTGGCGTCACTGCTACGCAGCCCGGCGATCTACGACGCGCTCCGCGAGCGGATGCTCCGTGCGGGCCACCCGGCCTGACGCAACGGCACCGGGACGTTCTTCAGCGCAGTGACCGGTAGTGGGCCCTAGCCTCCGCATCGAGGTGTTCGACGGCGTATCCCAGTGCGGTACGGCCCATGTGGGCGGCGTGGTCATCGAGATAGGACGTGAGCGCCGTGGCGTCGACGCGCTTACCCATCTCGCGCAGCATCCACCCGAATGCCTTCTGGATCAGCGGCCTGCGGTCGTCGATCACCAGCGGCGCGACCGCCGCCAATGCCTGCGCGTCGGCGTGTTTGATCCAGGCGAAGGTCCCGATGATTCCGATCCGCTTCTCCCACAGATCATCTCGCGCAGCGTAATCCAGTAGCACGTCCACATCGCCGTGCTGCCACGACCATTCACCGAGTATCGGATCAGCTGACGAGTCGACGAGGTCCCAGTTGTTCACCATCCCCGCGGCCACAGCCGTAAGGTAGTCCGCGACCCACAGGTCGGCCTCCGCAGCGTCGGCACGGTCGAACCCGTCACGCGCGCAGAACAATCCGGCCAGTCGTACCTCGTGGTAGCGCGACGTGAGCAGAGTACGGACCTCGCCGCGACTGATCCCGCGGAACCGCTTCGCGATCGCGCGCAGTTGGGGAACCCGGACACCGAGGAACTCGTCGTCGCCGCCGTAGCCGCCCGGATGCGCCTGAAAGTACGACGCCATCGACGCGGCTCGCTCCGGATCGGCCAGTTCGTCGACTGCGGCGATCACGTCCTCGGCGGACCCTCCCGCGTCACCCATCCGCGCTTCCCGATGCTTCGACTGCATACCTCATGCGTCGGGCACGAGCTCCGAAATCGGCGTCGGTGTCAGCAGTTTCGGACGTGTCTTCATCACGGCGCCGACCTTGCCCGCGCCGACGACCGCGGTGAGCATTCCGGCCCTGCTGTAGTACGCGAGGAACTTCTTGCCGTCGTCGGAGACGACGTGGACGTCGTCGTCTGCTCGCGGATCACCGAGCACCTGGATCTTGAGGTCGAACTGATCGCTCCAGAAGTACGGCACGGCGGCCGTCACACCTTCTCCGCCGGTGATGTCTGCGGCCACGATCGCAGCCTGCTCGACCGTGTGGTTCCAGTGCTCGACCCGTCGTGGATCGCCTGCGGCGTCGAGCCAGTTGGCGACGTCGCCGACGGCGTAGACGCCCGGCGCAGATGTGCGACCCTGTGCGTCGCAAGCGATTCCGCCGCCGACGTCGCGGGGCGCGAGTTCGATGTTCGACCCGTCGAGGTAATCGGTCACCGGTGTGGACCCGATCCCGGCGACGACGAGGTCGGCGGGCACGACCGACCCGTCGTCGAGCGTGATCTCGCGGACTGCGCCACCCTGGCCCGCCACGATCTCGGCGACGCCGACCCCTGTACGCACCGTGACCCCGTTGGCCTCGTGCATCCGCGTGACGAGCGCTCCGATCCGCGGCCCGAGCGCGAGTGCGAGCGGTGTGGATGCCGGTTCGACGATGGTGACGTCGATTCCCTGCGACGAGAGACTCGCCGCCACCTCGCAGCCGATGAATCCGGCGCCGATCACCACAGCGTTCTGCGCCGCATCGATGGCCGATCGCACCGCGAGAGCATCGGCGAACGTACGCAGTGTGTGCACACCCGACATCGCATCGGTGCCCGGGAACGCACGGGGCCG
>NZ_LZMO01000053.1:0-2124 GCF_001665715.1 Gordonia sp. 852002-10350_SCH5691597 | reverse complement strand
CCGACGGCGTACTGCCCCTTCACCTCCGGCGACATGGCGAAGAACTCGCGGGCGGTGGCACGCAGCGCGGCGGGCAGCTCCGGATCGATACCGTGGCCCGTGACCAGCAGGAATCCCGCCTTCTGTAGCGACTCGTCGACCGCGGCGCACACGGCGTCGGCGTCCTCGCCACCGGCACGCCACTGCGCGAGATCGACGGTCAGGATCGGACTCGACATCTCGCCGCTCACCGCAGACTCCCCATTTTGTCGGAGCGCGCCGCGTTCACGCCGGCATCGACGACCCCGATGTCCTCATTCCAGAGCGCGGGATTCCCGGCGATGAAATCGGTCATCATCGCGACGCACCGCTCGTCGTCGAGAATCGTCACGTCGACGCCGAGCTCGCGCAGCCACTCCTGCCCGCCGTCGAAGGTGCGGTTCTCCCCGACCACCACCGCCCCGATGCCGAACTGCCTGATGAGACCGCTGCAGTACCAGCAGGGTGCCAGCGTGGTCACCATGATGGTCGACGAATAGTCGCGCTGCCTGCCCGCGACGCGGAAGGCATCGGTCTCGCCGTGCACCGATGGGTCGTCGTGTTGCACGCGACGGTTGCGTCCCTCACCGAGGAGTGTGCCGTCGGAGCTGAACAGGGCAGCACCGATCGGGATGCCGCCCTCGGAGAGTCCGAGTTGTGCTTGTCGGTAGGCGGTGTCGAGCGCAGCCACGGCGTCGAACGTGGACGTCGTCCCATGTCGCGAGAGCATGATTCGACTGTGCGTGGCTACGCCGTCGTGTTCAACCGACAGTCCGTCGCGTCGCACAGCGACCGCAACGTGCATATCGTCTGTCTATGCACGAATCCCCGGGGTCGACGCTCACCCTGCGACAGATCATCGACGACTACCTCGCCGACGCCGATCCGCACGTACTCACCGCACACGATCACCTCGAACGCCCCGTGATCTGGGTGCATTCAAGCGAGATCTATGAGATAGGGCCCCTGCTCTCGGGCGGTGAACTGTTGTTGACGACCGGACTCGGGTTGGCGGGACTCGACGCAGGCACACGCCGCCATTACATCCGGGAGCTGGCCGAGCGCGGTGTGGTGGCGCTCGCCTTCGAGATCGGACGCAGCTTCGACAGCGTTCCCGACGAGATCATCCGAGAGGGATCTGCGCGGCGGCTGCCGATCATCGAGCTGCGTCGGGTGGTGCCGTTCATCACGATGTGCCGTACCGCGAACACGGCGATCGTGTCTGCCGAACTCGCCGACCTGCGGTTACGGGGCGAGCTCGACACCACTCTTCACGACGACATGGCCGCCGGAGGTGGCGTCGCCAAGATGCTCGAACACGTCTCCGACGCCGTGCACTGCCCGATCGTGTTGGTGGGTTCGGGGGGTGCGCTGATCGCCGCGCACGGCGTCGACGACGATCGATCGGCGTGGCGGGCCGTCGACGGTCAAGTCGCGTCGGCACCGATCATCGCGCGCGGACGCGAGATCGCACGGCTGATCGCGGGCCCTGGTGCCACGCAGCACTCCGGCGATCGCGCCGCAATGCTCCTCGACTGTGCGGCAGGTCCACTCACGTCGGCACTCGTACGCGCGGGCATCGGACGCTCCGCAGTGGCGTCGCGACTCATCGAGGAATTGTTGGCGTCACGCCCGATTCGACGGGCCGACCTGTTCGCTCGCCTGTCGGGCTCGGGCGCTCCGGTGTCGCAGTCGACTCAGATCGTGCCGGTCGTCGTCGAGTCGCCTGATTCGCGCATGGCAGAGAGTGCACTCACTCGTGCCGCGGCGACGCTCGGCGGTGTTGTCTTCGAGACCGTCGACGCCACCGTGTACGGCCTCGTCGTGATGCCGACACCTACCGGTGACCACGACGCCGTCGACTGTGTCCGCACGGCGTTCACCGACATCGGTGCACACGCCAGCCGCGTGACCGTTGTCGTCGGTCAACCGTGTGCGACCGCCGACGCCGGACCCGGGCCAGGACTGTCACTGTCGATCGGAGACTCGCTGCGCACCTGTGCCGAAAGACTCGGCAGCGCAGTCGAATCCGTGCAGACCAAAGGTGTTGCCGGACGCGTGTTCACCGCTCGATCGCTCGCCGTCGACGCTGCGGCCGGCACCATG
>NZ_LZMO01000052.1:0-737 GCF_001665715.1 Gordonia sp. 852002-10350_SCH5691597 | reverse complement strand
GTATGTGTTGGATGCGCGGTTGGGTGTGGTGCCGCCTGGTGTGCCTGGTGAGTTGTATTTGGGTGGTGTGCAGGTGGCGCGTGGGTATGCGTCGCGTGCGGGGTTGAGTGCTGAGCGGTTTGTGGCGGATCCGTTTGGTGGTGGGGGTTCGCGGTTGTATCGGACGGGTGATTTGGTGCGGTGGGGTGTTGGTGGGGAGATCGAGTATTTGGGGCGTACGGATTTTCAGGTGAAGTTGCGTGGGCAGCGGGTGGAGTTGGGTGAGGTGGAGGCGGTGGTTGCTGCGGCGCCGGGTGTGGTGCATGCGGTGTGTGCGGTGGTTGATGGTGGTGGTGGGCAGCAGTTGGTGGGGTATGTGTCGCCGGGGTCGGTGGATGTGGATGTGGTGGGTGAGTATGTGTCTGGGGTGTTGCCGGGCTATATGTGTCCGTCGGTGTGGGTGGTCACTGATGAGTTGGTGTTGAACAGTTCGGGGAAGTTGGATCGTCGGGCGTTGCCGCCGGTGGTGGTGCCGGAGGTGGGGTTTGTGGCGCCGGTGTCTCCGTCGGAGGTGTTGGTGGCGCAGGTGTTCGAGCGGGTGTTGGGTGTGTCGCGGGTGGGGTTGGGGGAGTCGTTTTTCCTGTTGGGTGGTAATTCGTTGTCGGCGATGCGGGTGGCTGCTGGGGTGGCTGATGTGTTCGGGGTGTCGGTGTCGGTGCGTGATGTGTTTGATGCGCCCACCGTCGAAGAACTCGCCG
>NZ_LZMO01000051.1:0-1820 GCF_001665715.1 Gordonia sp. 852002-10350_SCH5691597 | reverse complement strand
TTCTGCCCGCGGCGTACGGCGTGTATCAGGCGGGGCGTCGAACGCGGTTCATGATCAAGTCCGAGATGATGGATATCGCCATCATGCGGTTCTTGATCACCCGCACGCGCTCTGTGCCGGTTGATCGATCGCAGGGCGTTGAGGCTTATCGTGGCGCGGTCTCGGCGCTGCGAGAGGGTCGGATCGTCGCGGTGTATCCGGAGGCGACGATCAGTCGCAGCTTTGAGCTCAAGGACTTCAAGACCGGTGCGGTGCGCATGGCCGCTGAGGCTGGGGTGCCGTTGATCCCGACGATTGTCTGGGGTGCGCAGCGACAGTGGACCAAGGGCGGCACACGTGACATGGGGCGCAGTCGGATTCCGGTCCGCGTGCGCTACGGCAGTCCGATAACGGTTGCGCCCGAGAGCAATTCGGAGCAGGAGACATCGCGGTTACGAGATGTGATGCACGAGCAGCTCCTGCGTGTTCAGGATGACTACGGGTCGCATCCGGAGGGCGAGTTCTGGGTGCCCCACCGACTCGGGGGTTCGGCGCCCACGCCCGAGGAGGCTGCTGTCATCGAGAAAGACGAGGCCGAGCGCAAGGCCGCAGCCCGCGAGCGAAAGGCCAATGGTGAGTGACGCATCCGCGGCGTCGACCGGCGAGAGCACCGTCGGATTCGACGGCCCGCCGACACTGATCGCCAGCGACGTCGACGGAACTCTGATCGACGACCAGAACACCGTGTCGCCCTTCACGATCGGCGTACTCGGGGCAGCGTGTGATGCCGGCACCGAGTTCGTCCTGGCGACGGGCAGGCCACCGCGCTGGATCGCCGAGATCACCGACCAATTCCCGGGTTCCGCGGTCAACGTGCGATATGCGGTGTGCGCCAACGGCGCGATCATCTACGACGTCGCGAACGACAAGATCGTGTACTCGTCGCTGCTGCAGACGGATCGGCTCGCGGTGCTCCGCGAGGTGATCGCGCGGTGTCTACCCGACGCCGGGGTTGCCGGAGAGCGAGTCGGCTCGTCGGAATTCGACGCTGCCACACCGCCGTTCGTGGCGACGGCCGGCTACCGGCACGCCTGGCTGAACCCCGATCACATCGAGGTCGGCGATGACGAGGTCTACGCGGAGCCGGTGGTGAAACTTCTTGTGCGACAGCCTGATCTGGCCAGCGGTGAGATGGCTCGGCGGCTTCTGCCGGAGGTCGACGGCATTGCGCAGGTCACCTTCTCCACCGACAACGGATTGATCGAGCTCTCGGTGCCCGACACGCACAAGGCGTCGGGTCTGGACAAACTCATCGATCTTGCAGGACTTTCCGGCGAGCGCACCGTCGCGTTCGGTGACATGCCGAACGACGTCGAGATGCTCACCTGGGCCGGGCACGGAGTTGCGATGGGACACGCGCATCCGGCTGCGATCGCCGCCGCCGACGAAGTGACGGTCGGCAACAACGAGGACGGCGTCGCGCGGGTGCTCGCGCGGTGGTTCGGCTAGAACCACCGCGCAAGCCAAGAGGTTTCAGGCAAGCCCGAGCGCGAACGCCCCGACGAAGGCGCGCACCGCGTCGGAGTTCGGTGGGTGGAAGCTGCCCGCGCGTACGTCGCGGTAGAGCCGCTCCAACTCGTTACGACGATGCAGCGCACCTGCTCCCGCGATCTCGAGCGCAAGGTCGGTGACCTGCCGGGCGACCCGGGTGCTGTTCTCCTTTGCGGCGAACAGGCGCAGCAGGGTGCGGTCGCCGAGATCCTCACCGGCGGTGAGCGATTTGGTGAGATCGTCCAATGCACCGGTCACGGCTTCGAGTGCCAACTCGGCCTCCGCGACGT
>NZ_LZMO01000050.1:0-27281 GCF_001665715.1 Gordonia sp. 852002-10350_SCH5691597 | reverse complement strand
GCGTGGGACAACCTGGCCGTAATTACCTGTTCCCTTTCCCCTCGTGGTCAGCGGCACACCGCGACGCACAGCAGCACTGACGATCTGCGGGACGACCTCGGGATTTCGTGGAAAGCAGACGAGATCCGGCCGGCCGAGATCCTGCGCGGACAGGATCGGACTCATCCCGGATCCGTCGCGGGACGCGCGTGTGATTGCACGCGGCAACGAGCTGACACCGCGAGGGCCGAGTATCGAGAGAAGGTCGTCGGCCAATGCTTCGACGTCATCCGGCCCGAATTCGGGCCTCCCGTCCTGCCGATGGGAACCGAACACCGGTGCCGACATCAGTTCATCCCCACCGAAGGATCGATGAACTGGTTGGTCGCAACCTTGTCGGGTGTCAGACCATCGGCTACCGGTGTCTTCTGCTTGGCATAGATGGGCGTGGTGATGTCGATGATGCGCTGGACCCGGGTTTCATCGAAGTCACCGACGGTCGCGTTGTTGGTGCCGTTTCCAACCAGCTTGAGTTGCGACATCGTCTGGTCCGCGTACTCCGCGTTGCGCTCTGAGTACGTCCAGCCGGTGTTGTACTCCTTCACCGCGTCGAGGATGACTTTGTTCGCGGTCTCGGGCGATTTCGCGTAGTCGGCGACCCCACGCTGCATCACCGGCACCAGCTTCTTGAGACACGCCGACTGCTTCTCCAGGTCACCCGAACGCACCGACAAAGCTGACTTGTAGGTGGGGAAACCGACATCGTTGAGCAGCTGGTACTTCACCGGCTTCTTCCAGCCGTCCACTTCCTCCTCGTAGATCTGGGGCTCGGCACTCGCATAACCCTGCTGCGCCTTCTTGCCGCCTGCTGCGACGAAGTTGGCAGGAGTGCCGTCGTAACTCGCGTCAACCTGCTGCGTGTTCAGGATGCCTGCGCCTGTCAAATAGCTCATCCATGTGGTGCCCTCGAAGTACAAGACGGTCGCGTCGACATTCTTGAGGTCAGCAATCCCTTTTACCTGTGGATACGTCGCCGGGTCCCACATGATCATCTGCGGTGAGACGTCGAGCGGTGCCATCACGGCCGTGATCGGCTTGTTCTTGGACATTTGAACCGCCTGGTCGGTGTCGACGTACCCGAGCGTGATCGAATCGTCCGAGTACATCTGTGCGGTCACCGACTGATTGCCGATCGCAGGTCCGCCCGCGCGGATCTCGAGGTCGACGCCGGTGTACTGCCCGCGGTCGAACAGCGGACCGACGACCTTCTTGGCCGATGCATCGATCTTCGGATTCGGCCCCAGCAATTGATACAGGTGGCCATGCTCGGCTTCCGGATACCAATCGGTCTGCACCACAACGGTCTTGGGACAATCGACACTGAGATTGACCGGTCCGATCGAGCCGGTGTAACCGGATCCTCCGGTATTCGACGATCCCCCACATCCGGCAGCCGCCACGACGACTGCCGCTGCCGCAGAGGCGGCGAAGAGGGTACGAAAGCCTGCAGAATTGATTTTCATGTTTTCCTCATCGTGTGAACGAGCGACACTCGATGGAATCGAGTGTTCAGTGACGAAATATGTTGGGGGTGAGCTACTTCTGGTACCAGCGCCCGACAATTCGGTTTCCGAGCCAGCCGAAGAACCAGAACACGGCGACACCAAGGAGCGATGCAAGCAGGATTGCCGCAAAAAGTTCCGGGGCTTGAAGACGGGACCGATAATTGTCGATCAGAATTCCGATACCGGGGTTGCCCTGCTTGAAGAAGAAATCACCGACGATGGCGCCGACCACTGCGAGACCCGCCGAGATACGAAGGCCCGCGAATATCGCCGGCATGGCCGCGGGGAACTCGAGTTTGCGGAGCACCGTCATCCGGCTCGGATGGTGCAGCGCGAACAGGTCGCGCATCCTGGGGTCAACCGACTGGAATCCGAAGAGCGTGTTCGACACGATGGGGAACAACGCGATCAACACGCACACGAATACCCGTGCACCAAAACCGAATCCGAACCAGAATCCAACGAGGGGAACCAATGCAAGGATCGGAATGCACTGCAATACAACAGCATACGGGAACAGCGCATTCTCCATCGTCTTCGAATGTGCCATCGCTATGGCCCAGGCGATGCCGACGACCGCCGCGATCAGCAGTCCCGTGAGAGCAACCGCCGCAGTGCGCCCGAGCGCTTGCCACATCTCGGGGGCCGAGTCACCGAACAGGCCGTCGCGGACCACTTCCTGGGGCGGTGGCATCAGGAAGCGTCTGGACGCGTCGAGCACCACATAGCTGACCAGATACCAGGCCCCAATGACGATCGCGAACACGAGCAGCGGCGCAACCGTGCGACGCACCTTTTGTACCCACGTAGCGCGATTGCGCATTGGCGGAGTCGCCAGCGCTAGATCAGCGGTGGCGGAGACAGCGGTGGCGGCTGCGTCCGGTCCGGGCCCGGTGGCTGTGGAGTTGGTCATGAGTGCGCCTCTCGTAGTGCGACCGACACTCGTTCGGTGAGGTCAGTGAACTCGCGGTCAAATCGGAGGTCGGGCGAGCGCGGGTAGTCGAACGGGACGTCGAACTCTCCGACAATGGTCCCGGGCCGTCCGGACATCACGACCACCCGCGTGGACAGATAGACGGCCTCGCTCACCGAGTGCGTGATGAAGAGACCGGCGAATGTCGTGCGGTCGAATAGCTCGGTCAATTCCTGGCCAAGACGCTGGCGGGTGATCTCGTCGAGCGCCGCGAAGGGCTCGTCGAAAAGGAACAGCTGTGGATCGACGGTCAGTGACCGAGCAAGCGAGACGCGCATCCGCATGCCTCCGGAGAGCATGTGCGGCAGGTGATCTCCGAATCCATCAAGCCCCACTAGTTCGAGAGCCGCCGAGGCGCGACTACGTCGCTCCCGCTTTCCGACACCGTCGAGTTCCGCCAGGAGCGCAACGTTGTCTGCGACTGAACGCCACGGAAGCAGGGTCGCGTCCTGGAAGACATAGCCGATGCGGTCAGCACCACATTGCATGTAACCGTCGGATATCGTCTCCAGTCCAGCGGACAACCGCAGAAGCGTCGATTTCCCGCAACCCGAGGGTCCGACGACAGAGACGAACTCTCCCTCGCGCACTTCGAGGTTCACATCGTGGAGGGCGTGGGTCCCATCGGGGAAGCGGAGGTCGACGTGCTCAAAGCCAACCACCGGATGCCCGGTGGTCACTGAGTCCGATGGTGGTGATGTCGATGTCATGGTGTCCTTCACGATCAACGGATGTTCGATTCTTGTAACAGATCTGCCGAGATAGATTGGTAGTCAGTCGAATACCGACCAGGTGCTCGACTTTGTTCGGGAGATGATCCGGCCGTCGACAATGACGACACGAGCATCGGGTGTTGTGGCCATGGCCTCGATCTGGTCGGCACCCCGCACCGCCATGAAGTCTGCGAGTGCTCCCACGACCGGGCCCGCCTCGGCCAAGCCCAACACCGAGCGCGCCGATGATGTCACGAGATCAATTGCTGTTGCGGGTATTTGATGGCCAGCAGTGACAAGCAGTGAGGCTGTCTCGAGCGCATCACCACTTCCCATCGGATTGAACGGATCTCGTATGTTGTCGGCGCCGGCGGCAACCCTTACACCTCCATCCGCGAGCGCAGAGAGGGGCGCGATTCCACGCGGCGCCCCGCGACCGTCGTCTGCGCGGCCCTGAAGATAGAGGTTGGTGATCGGCAGTGCGACGACCGAGATTCCGGAGTTTCGCAGCGCGTCAATCGATGTCGACAGCTCCTGCCGATCCATCGTCGAGAGTCGGCAACAGTGTCCGGCGGTACGCACAACGTCGGCCGGCCAGTGCGCCACGAGTTCGGCATACGTGCCAATCGTTGTGTGATCGCCCGCAAGAAACTCGTCGGTGTGCAGATCGACGCCCACACAGCGTGTTTCGGCGATGTGGATGAGGCGGGCGACTTCTGCCACTGGATCGTCGGCGATGTGTGGCGCACCTCCGACTAGATCGGCGCCGACGTCAAGTGCACCGTGGATCACGTCGTCGGGCGTTCCCGGCGGCGCAAGCAGTGCGATCTGAATCGTCATGAAGGGCCGGAGTTCATGCCGAACGCGATCTATCGCACGGATGGCGCGATAGGGATCGTCATCGGCAAGCACGTCGACATGCGTCCGGACGGCTGTGGTTCCTCGTTCCAGCATCGTGGTGGCGGCTCGATGGGCACGCCGATAGAACGACTCCTCGTCGAACCTCTCGGCACCCGCTCGCCAACAGTCGATGGCGGCGCCGAGGTCTCCGACCTGCGGATTCAGTACGTTCCATGACAACGCCTTGTCCAGGTGAGCATGCGGGTCGGCCGCCGGGGGCAGCAGCACGTGATCGTCGAGAACCAGGTGACCGTCGACTTCGCCGATCGAGCCTCCGGGCGCGATGTTCTTGACCCGCGCCCTGCCGTCGACGCCACGATCCAACAACACGTCAATCATCTCGCCAGTGCGCGAGCGTGCGGTGATCAGCCGAAGCGTCGGCAAATCAGAAGCTGGCATGTGGTTCTCCGAAGGTGTCGGCTGCGATATCGAGTAATGCAGACCAAGGCTGTAGCGGTCCCGCCTGGCTGGGCGACGGGGATTGTTGATGTGGTCAACATCGATCAAATTACGGTCGTCCTATTGCCGACTTGTTACGCCCAAGCGATGGATGTGTGACAAGTGTGGAGGTGAGACGCTACGGGTCGACCGAATGCAGGACCAGGGTGTCGACACACCTCTCCGTAAGGGGCGCAGAGGAATTGGTGTCCCGGCTATCGTGATCATCAACGTCAATTCCGTGCATTGTACGCAACTGACCATGGTCAGTGCCATTGCGACAGGCGGTGACGACCGAGACAAGACGACCGAGACAACAGGAGTGGTCCAGTGGCTCTCGCCAACCCCGATCCCGCACAGGAGGCCCTGGGTGCCGAGATCCGTAGAAGGAGAAGGGACAAGGGTGTCACGCTCGCGCAGCTTGCCGCCGAGGCGGACATCTCTCATCCATTCTTGTCCCAGCTCGAGCGAGGTTATGCCAGGCCATCGATGGTCACGCTCGAACGCATCGCATCAGCGCTGGGAACAACCCAGGTCAGCCTGATGCTCGCGGCCGCTCCCCCTCAAACGTCGGCACCGCAGGAGGTGACACTCCCTGCCGGCGCGGCACTTGTTCGCAACGAGGAGGGCACCGCGCTACCACGCACCGGAGGGAACGGCGAGGAGAGTTACACCCGACTGCTGGTGCGTGGGGACGCCGCCTTCTATCCGCAGGAAAACGTCATCCGGAGCACGGGGTTCGACCGGTACTACCAACATCACCAGGACGAGTGGGTGCACGTGATCGAAGGGAGTATCGAGGTCGACCTCGGCGAGAGCGAAACGATCGAATTGCGAGCGGGTGACAGCCTTTACTATGCTGGCAACATTCCTCACCGCTGGCGACTGAGTCACGGCCATATCGCTCGATTGATCGTCGTACAGGCCTCGGGGTAGGAATAGCGGTTCCTTGGCTGGGAACCCGACGGAGACCTTCCATTGAGGAGTTCTCATGTCAACCGATTCACAACCTGAAAATGGCAGTAGCGCAACATCTTCCGACGACAACCACCGCGAGAGCAGTGATGTTTTGTCCGCTGGCCCCGGCGGACTCATCGATGTGCGAATCATCGAACGTCGTCAACTGACCGATCGCGTCGACGAGTTCACGTTTGCCCCCATCCAGTCGAATTCACTCCCCCACTGGTCGCCCGGTTCACACATCGACGTCCACACTCCCGCAGGCGTAGTCCGCCAGTACTCTCTCACTTCTGACCCCGATGACCACGGCCACTATCGCATCGCGGTCGCCAAGTGCGAGGACGGACGCGGCGGTTCGCTATCTCTCCACCACGGGTCGCATGAAGCTTCTGTACTTCGAATCAGTCCGCCACGCAACCACTTTGCACTTACGCGTGCGCTCAAGTATGTGTTTGTTGCCGGCGGAATAGGCATTACTCCACTGATCTCGCTGGTGGCCGAAGCCGAAAGCAAAGGTCGCCCATGGAGTCTCCTTTACACAGGTGCCGACCAAGCTCACATGGCATATGCAACAGAGCTTTGCGAGCGATACGGCGACCGAGTCGTCATCCACTCGTCGTCGAACGAGGGACGTGTGACTCTGTTCGACCAGCTCGCGGGCCTCCCACCCGGCACCGCTGTGTACACCTGCGGACCTGAGTCGCTGATCGCCGACGCCACAGCTGCCTGCGCGGACCAACACGCCGTCGATGTGTTCTATGAGCGTTTCGCCGCAACCGACAATGCGGCAGCACAGGACTCACCCTTCGAGGTCTCCCTGGCATTGTCTGGCAGGACGGTCGAGGTACCGATTGGCCGGTCCATTTTGGATGTGTTCGACGACGAGGGGATCGTGACGGTGTCGTCGTGTCGCGAAGGTGTGTGCGGAACCTGTGAGGCTGAGGTCGTCAGCGGTGAGGTCGAGCATCGCGATTCGGTGCTGACATCTGAGGAACGCGCCGAGAACGAAACAATGATGCTTTGTGTATCCCGTTGCACCAGCGGACGTTTGGTTCTTGATCTATGAGCAGCACGCGACTGCAGAACGCCCTGGCTGTCGTCGGCGCGTGCGCCGAAACGGCCGATGCCGTAGTGGTCGACGATGGACTCATCGTCGAGAATCACACGGCACTCGCCGGTGAGCCCGAAGTCGTCGACTGCACCGACTGCGTCGTCACTCCAGGTCTGGTCAATGCACACCATCACCTACTGCAAAGTGCCTTTCGAACATTGCCCGGCAGCAGATTCCAGCCGATGCACGAATGGTTGCGGATCATGGGCGCCGCGTACCGCGGGCTTCGAGTCGATCCAGACCTGGCCGGTGCAGCAGCAGCGGTCGGGCTCGCGGAGTCGGTGTTGGCGGGCGTCACAACCATCGCCGACCATCACCTGACCTGGCCTGCGGACATTGATTCGGTCGAGTTGGCAGGCGCGACGATCGCGGCGGCCCACGATCTCGGTGCACGACTCGTCTTTGTCCGCGGTACCGCGCGCGACGATCCCTGGGCCGCAGCCGATTCCGTGCGAGCGATTCACGCCGCTTACCTGGGTTCGACGTCGGGTGGCATCAGCGACGACGGAATGCTTCAACTGGCCACCGGCCCGTCGGGCGTGCATGCCGACTCGAAGGAGACTTTTCACGAACTGGGCCGCGCGGCAACGGAATTGGGGCTACGGAGACGCACTCAGGCAAATGAGCAGATCGACGTCGCCATTGCGTGCGAGCGCTACGGCGCTCGCCCTCTGAGGCTTCTCGAGGATTGGGGCTGGCTCGATACCGATGTCACGGTCGCTCACCTCTGTGATGTCACTGACGACGAAGTGCTTCGACTCGCGGAGGCCGGAGTACACGCGACTCATGCACCGGGGTGCGACATTCCCATGGGCTGGGGCATCGCGCCCGTCGCGGACCTACTCGAGGCCGGGATCGTCGTCGGCCTCGGGACAAGCGGAGGCGGCAGCAACGACGGTGGACATCTGCTGGCCGACGCGCGGCTCGCGATGCAGGCTTCGGGATTGACGGGTCGGCCTCTCTCCGCGCGCACCCTCGTCGAGGCGGCAACGCGCGGATCCGCTGCGGGACTGGGTCGCAGCGAGCTCGGCCGATTGGAGGTAGGTGCGGCAGCCGACCTCTGCGTATGGGATTGCGGAGACGTTTCCGATGCCGGTGTCGGCGACCCCATAGATGGTCTGCTGTGGGCGTCGCCGGGCAGAAAGCCGCGGGACGTGATGATCGCGGGACGCTGGGTGGTGCGCGACTATCACTTGGTGTCCCAGGACTCGCGCGCAATCGCCTGGCGGCTACGGACACTCGTGGAGCAGCGCGCGGCGGCGTCCGGATAGACGCGCCGTTCGCGGCACGAGACGCCCAATCGGCGGCGTGGAGCGTACAGTCGACGGTCTCGAGCGCCCAGTCGGCAGTCTCGAGCGCCCAGTCGGCGGCGTGTAGCGCCCGGCCGGTAGCTCAGGCGGGTTCGACGGCCGCGAGGCGCACGAAGTCGCCGACGTCGAGCCTCTCGCCGCGGATCTGGGGGTCGATGCCCGCTGCCCGAAGTCGGCGTTCGGCCTCGACGGGCGAGCCCGCCCAGGTGGTCAGCGCCGAGCGCATCGTCTTGCGGCGCTGCGCGAAGGCGGCGTCGATGACAGCGAAAACCTGTGCGCGGGTGGCTGATTCGTCGACGAATGGGTCGGTGCGGGTGATGCGGACGAGACCCGACTCGACCTTGGGTTCCGGCCAGAAGACGTTGCGCCCCACGGCACCTGCGCGGGCAACGTCGCCGAAGTACCGCGCTTTGACGCTCGGCACACCGTAGACGCGGGAGCCGGGGCCTGCCGCGAGTCGATCAGCCACCTCGGCCTGCACCATGACGAGAGCCGTTGCGATCGTGGGGAATTGGGTCATCAGGTGCAGCAGGACGGGCACCGCCACGTTGTAGGGCAGGTTCGCGACGAGCGCGGTCGGGGTCACCGGCAGATCGTCGGCGGTCACGGCCAGTGCGTCGGCGGTGACGACATCGAGTGCGTCGGCCCGTTGCGGCGCGAACTCGTCGACGGTGTGCGGCAGCCGCGCAGCGAGCTTCGGGTCGATCTCGACCGCGACGACCCGGCCCGCCGTGCCCAACAGTGCCAGCGTCAGCGAACCCAGTCCGGGGCCGACCTCGAGGACGGTGTCGTCAGGGCCGACTCCGGACGCCGCGACGATGCGTCGAACGGTGTTGGCGTCGTGGACGAAGTTCTGTCCGAGCGTCTTGGTCGGACGAACGTCGAGCTCGGCGGCGAGGCGTCGGATCTGTGCCGGGCCCAGCAGCCGCGGAGCGGTCGAATCCGCGTCGTCTGTCAGCGCAGACCCAGACTCGACGAGCAGGCAGGCCACGCGCCCCAGCCCTGAGCTGCGAGGGTCTTCTGCGCGACCGCGATCTGCTCCTCGCGCGAGGCGAGGTCGGGACGCGCGGCATACTCCTGGCCACCCCAGCGGTCCCAGGTGTTCTGGTCGAACTGGATGCCGCCGTAGAAGCCGTTGCCGTTGTTGATGGCCCAGTTTCCGGTGGACTCGCACTGCGCGAGGCGGTCCCAGACCGAACCCGACGGCACGTCGGGCGCGCCCTCCTTGGTCCCGATCTTGACGGTGGCGGCAACCGGGGCGGCGATCTGGTTGGCGGAGAGCTTGTCGCGCTTGACGACCTTGCCGTTGACGATCGTGACGTTGTAGGTGACGTTTGCGCGTCCCGGCTTACCCGCGTTCACGACGACCTTCTTGTTACGGATGAGGGTCGGATCGTCCTGCTTGTTCTCCGGTGGTGCGACGTCTTCGAGCACGGTGTCCTGCTCGGTCCGGATGCGGGTGACGTCGATGACCATGTTCGGCGTGACCTTGGTGTCTGCGGCAGGCGTGACCTTGTCCTCGTCGGACAGGGGCTTGCCGGTCGCGGTGAGCGCGTCGGCGACAGTTGCCGCGGGCACGGTGGTGTTGAACCGCACACCGCCGTCGACAACCGTGATCTGCTTGGGCAGGGTGACGTCGACGACGGCACCGCTGACCGGGATCGCTCCGCCTGCCGAGAAGTTGGTCTCGTCGTCGCCGTGCGCGAGTCCCTTCTCTGCGAGAAGTTCGTCGACCTTGACCGCAGTGGTCTTGACCTGCTCCTTGCGACCCTCGACGTCGATGACGACGGTCTTGAGGCGCTTCATGGTGATGGTCGAGCCGTCGCCGAAGCCTGCGTCGGGTCCCGGGCTGACCTGGTCGCCGTCGGCCGGGGTGTACCCCTGCGAGCGCAGCACCGAATCGACTGACATCGCCATGGTCGAGACCTTCATGGTGTGACCGTCGACGTCGAGCGTGACGTTCTTGTGCATCGCGACACCCGCGACGCCACCGGCGGCGAGGGTGGCGAGCACGGCACCAACGGCCACGCGAGCGCGCATCGATTCTGAGTTGTGAATTCTCGCAAGTACAGACAAGGTCCAAGCATCCTGATCGGCGACAGAGTCAACCCACGTCAGGCGTCTCAGGAGTAAGTCACCGAGGCCCTACGGCCCCGAGGTCACTATCAAACAGAGACCGAATCATCCGTTCAATCGACGCCCACCATCACGCGGGATCACAATACGATAACGAGACGGGGCGATTACCGCAAAGGTAGCTGGTAGGCGCGTCGCGCGTTGTCGCCGAGCGTCCTGGCCAAGGATTCGGCATCGACTCCACGCGTCGATGCCAACGACCTGGCCGTGTACGGCAGACAGTATGGTTGATTAGGTTGTCCCCGATAGGGATCCGGCGTCAGGAACGGAGCGTCGGTTTCGACGAGCAGCAACTCATCCGGCACGACGCGTGCGGCATCTCGCAGCGACGCGGCGTTGGCGAAGCTCACTGTGCCCGCGAAACTGAGGTAGTAACCGCGTTCGACGCATTCGCGTGCAACGTTTTGGTCACCGGAGAAGCAATGCATGATCACGGTGTCGGGAGCGCCCTCATCAGCCAGAATGTCCAGCACATCGCGGTCGGCTTCGCGGTTGTGGATCATCAACGGCTTGCCGATGCTCTTCGCGAGCCTGATGTGCCAGCGGAAGGCTTCGTGCTGAATCTCGGGCGTCGCGCAGTCGTCGGACCGGGCGGGCCAATAGTAATCGAGACCGGTCTCGCCGACGGCCACCACCCTCGGATGCTGCGCCATCTGCTCCAGCTCGCGCGAGGTGGCGTCGTCGAGGTCGCCCGCGTTCATCGGGTGCAGCGCGACCGCCGCGTAGACCCGGTCGTCCCAGTCCGCCGCCGAAACCGCCCACCGCGCGTCGACCATGTCGTCGGCAACTGTGACAACCATCTCAACGCCGACACTCTCGGCATGGTCGACGATCGCCCGAACGGTCTCGGGCGAACGACCACCGCACGCGGCGAGATGCGTGTGCGCGTCGATGAGCCCGTAGAGCGGCGTCGGGTCCGGCGGCGGCTCGCGGCGTCGACGCTTCTTCGCGGCCTTGGCGCTCTCTGTCGCCGATGGTTCCGCCGACTGCGAACCGGCCGAGCTCTGTGCACCCTCCGTCATGGACTCGACTCTAGAAGGTGACGCAGGCGCCCCCCATCAGAGATCAGAGATCGGAGATCAGGCGATCAGAGATCGGCGGTCCCGCTGATGACCGTGGTCGACTGCCCGCCGACCCAGATGTGCTCGCCGTCGTCGTCGATGTGGACTCGGCCCGAACGCTGGACGACGGTGCCCTGCGAGGCCACGTAGCTCGCTCCGACACGGCCGTTCGACCGAAGCCACACCGCGATGCCGGCGTTGAGGCTGCCGGTGACGGGATCTTCTCCGACGGCCTCGCCGCCGGCGAGTCCGCGAACCTCGAATTCGACGCCGGGATCGTCGGGGTGTCCGGACTCGTAGCGGCCGAGGAGGCCGACGTCGTACGCGCCCAGCGCCGCGAGGTCGGGTCGCGCCGAGAGCACCCGCTGCGCGGAGTCGAGTTCGAGCACGAACCAGGGAGGGCCGTTGTCGATCCATTCCGCGGCGCGGACGTGCTCACGTGAGAGCCCGAGCGCGGGCAGCACCTCGTCGACGAGGGCGTCGTCGACCGGGCCCGATCGGCGCAGTGGGGGCGCCGCGAAGGCGAACCGATCGCCGTCACGACGGATCGTCACCAGTCCGACGCCGCACTCCTGGACGACGTTCGCCCCGCGCGGCGATCCGCCCGCAGCGAGCCATGCGTGCGCCGACCCCAGCGTCGGGTGTCCCGCGAAGGGGAGTTCGCCGCCGGGAGTGAAGATGCGCAGCCGGTAGTCGGCGCCGGGGTCGGTCGGAGACTGGATGAACGTCGTCTCGGAAAGGTTAGTCCAACGAGCGAATGCCGCCATCTCGTCGTCGGAGATCCCGTCGCCGTCGATCACGACGGCAACGGGGTTGCCACGCAACGGTTTTGAACTGAACACGTCGACCTGGGCAAAACGTCGGGACTGCTGCGCTGATGACATGTCCTCATGCTTGCCGCCGCGCCCGAGGGTTGTCCAGCGATTTGTGACGACGGACGTCTGGCCGTCGAGCGCAGGTCCGACGCGCCGCCGAGCGCCTGGACTCGACGCGTGGTCTGCTCGCATACCGCGCCGTGGACTGCCCAGGCGGGTAGCGTGTCGGACGTGTTGGGTTTGCCAGAACAGATCTCGGTCGCCCTATTCGACCTCGACGGTGTTCTCACAAGTACCGCCGTCCTACATCGCGTTGCGTGGAAAGCCGCCTTCGACGACTTCCTGCGTGACCGCGACGGCGACGACTTCGTGCCGTTCACCGAACAGGACTACCTCGACTACGTCGACGGTCGTCCACGCGAGGACGGTGTGCGCGCGTTCTTGTCGTCGCGTGGCATCGACGATGTGGACGACGCGACGACCGAGCGCATCGGGTCGGAGAAGAACGAGATGTTCCTGGCCAAGCTCGCCAGCGACGGCGTGAATCCGTATCCCGGGTCGGTGCGTTACCTGCAGGCCGCCCAGGATGCCGGCCTACGCATAGCGGTGGTGACATCGTCGAAGAACGGAGAAGCCGTCCTCGACGCTGCCGGGCTGTCGAAGTACGTGGAAGTGCGGGTGGACGGGCAAGAAACGGCCGCACGTGGACTGCGCGGGAAACCCGCGCCCGACTCATTTCTCTTGGGGGCAGAACTAATGGGTGTCGAACCGACGGCAGCAGCCGTCTTCGAGGACGCGATCTCTGGTGTGCAGGCGGGGGTGGCAGGCCACTTCGGTTATGTCGTCGGCATCGACCGGGTCGGCGGCACCCAGGCAGAGGCGATGCGCACCACGGGTGCCGACATCGTCGTCAACGATCTCGACGAGTTGATCCCCGCATGAGCCGCACCGTAGAACAGAGCCACGGATTCGACATCGATCCGTGGCAGTTGCATTGGCGCGGAGTCGATCTCGACGCGCTGGGCCGAAACGAGACACTGTTCGCGCTGTCGAACGGACACATCGGGCTACGCGGGAGCTTCGAAGAGGGTGAGCCGGTCGACCATCCCGGCACCTATCTCAACGGCTTCTACGAGCTGCGGGATCTGCCGTATGCCGAAAGTGGCTACGGCTACCCGGAATCGGGCCAGACCGTCGTCAATGTGACCGACGGCAAGATCATTCGTCTCCTCGTCGAGGACGAGCCGATGGATCTTCGCTACGGCCGCACCGAAGAGCACTCGCAGACACTCGATTTCCGTACCGGGACGCTGCGTCGCAACACTCTGTGGACGTCGCCGACCGGCCGCACGGTGCGTATCAAATCCGAACGGCTGGTGTCGTTCACCAAGCGCACCATCGCCGCGATCCACTACGAAGTCGAACCCGTCGGCGAAGACATGAAGATCGTGCTGCAGTCCGATCTGCTCGCCAACGAGCCGGTTCCCGTGCCGGGCAACGATCCCCGACTTGCCGCCGCGCTCGAGTCGCCGCTCGTCTCCGACCTCGCGACCTGTCGCAACTACTGGGGCATCCTGGTCCACCACACCAAACAGTCCGGGCTGCACATGGCTGCGGGCATGGACCACCAGATCGACTTCCCCGGCGCCGCAGACAGTTTCATTCGCGCCGACGACGATCTGGCCCGCCTGACCATCGCGGCGAACGTTCCGGAGGGAACGTCGCTGAAGATGACCAAGTACATCGGATACGGATGGTCGGCGCGACGGTCGGTGCCCGCACTTCGCGCACAGGTCGACGCTGCGCTCGCCATGGCGATGGAAACCGGCTGGGAATCGTTGAAGGCCATGCAGATCGCCTACATGGACGACTTCTGGCGCGACGCCGACATCGAACTCGACGGCGATCCCGAGGTGCAGCAGGCGGTGCGCTTCGCGCTCTTCCACGTGCTGCAGGCGGGTGCGCGCGGACAATCGCGCGCGATTCCCGCGAAGGGGCTCACCGGACCGGGCTACGACGGCCATACCTTCTGGGACACCGAGAGTTTCATCCTGCCCATGCTCACCTACACCGTCCCGGCGGCAGCAGGTGAGGAACTGCGTTGGCGCCATTCGACGATGGACAAAGCGAAGTCACGCGCAGCTGAACTCGGACAGCGCGGGGCCATGTTCCCCTGGCGCTCCATCAACGGCGACGAGTGTTCTGGCTACTGGCCCGCTGGTACCGCGGGTGTGCACGTCAGCGCCGACATCGCCAACGCGACCGCGCGATACATGCGCGCCACCGAGGACGAACAGTTCGAAACCGAGTGCGGCGTCGAACTCCTCGTCGAGATCGCCCGCCTGTTCGCCGGTCTCGGGCATCACGACGTCAACGGACGCTTCCGCCTCGACGGCGTGACCGGCCCCGACGAGTACACCGCCGTCGTCAACAACAACGTGTTCACCAATCTCGCTGCGCAACTGGCACTTCGCGACGGTGTGGCGTGGGTGCATCGCCGACCCGACCTCGCGCAGAAGTATGGCGTGACGAATGCCGAAGCGGCGCATTGGGAATCGTGCGCCGACGACATGACGATCCCGTTCGACGAAGCGCTCGGCGTGCACCAGCAGTGCGAGGCGTTCACCCTGCTCGGTGCGTGGGATTTCGCGGCGTCGGTGGGCAAATACCCACTGCTGCTGAACTATCCGTACTACGACCTGTACCGCAAACAGGTGGTCAAGCAGGCCGACCTCGTGTTCGCGATGTACATGTTCGGTCGGGCGTTCACCGAGGAACAGAAGCTTCGCAACTTCGACTACTACTATCCGCTCACCGTTCGCGACTCGTCGTTGTCGGCGTGCTGCGAGGCCGTCACGGCGGCCGAGGTCGGCTACCTGGATCTCAGTTACGACCTGCTCGCCGAATCCGTGTTCACCGACCTGCACGACCTGCACAGCAACGTCAGCAGTGGTCTGCACATCGCCGCGCTCGCGGGTGCGTGGATGGACTGCGTGGCCGGCTTCGGCGGTATGCGTGACTTCGGTGGCCACATCACGTTTGCGCCGAGGCTCCCACCGCGGCTGACGTACATGTCCTTCCGTATGACGGTGCGAGATTCGAAGATCATCGTCGCCGTCGACAAGAAAACGGCGACGTACCGTCTGATCTCGGGGCCGAAGATCGACCTCGCGCACCACGGTGAGAAGTTCACGTTGACCGAGGAACACCCGGTGACACGCGACATCTCGGAGATCGAGCACCGCGAACCACCGAAGGCACCGGTGGGCTGCGAGCCGTATCACCGCGACTGACGCGCCTCGGCCGCGAAGGCGGCCGAGGCCTCAGTGCGTCGGCTTGGCCTGCGGGTCGGGCTTGATGTTGCGCGCGATGCGCGTACGCAGTTCTCGCAGAACGTCTTTCGACGCTTCTGCCCACGGCATCAGGATCGGGAAGACGTGGAACATACCGCGACCCTCGTACCCGTACACCCCGACGCCGTTGGCCTCGAGTTTTCCGACGAAGTCGCGGATGCCGTCGCGGAACATCTCGTCCTCACCCCAACAGACGAACGTCGGCGGGAACCAGTCGGGACTCGGGTTGGCGTAGACGATCGACACCCTGACGTCGTTGGGCTGCACGCCGTGCAGATAGGGGGTGACAGGGATGCTCCAGGGCAGGATGTCGTACTTGGCGTTCTCGGTCACCGACGCATTGTCGAGGTCCAGGTCGATCTCCGGCGAGAACAGCGCAAGTGCCGCGGGCCGGGGCATGTCCTTGTTGTGCAGATAACTGATCAACGACGTCGCGAGGCCACCACCGCCAGAATCCCCTGCCACCATCAGATGGTCGGCGTCGATCCCCCTGTCCAGGAGACCCTGATACACGTCGGCGGCGTCGAGAACCCCTGCCGGGAACGGGAATTCGGGGGCCATCCGGTAATCCGGGATGAAGATCTCGAAACCGGTGATCCGGACCAGCGCGGCGGCGAAGGCGGAGTACATGATCGGCGTCGTACCGATGTATCCACCGCCGTGCAGGTAGAGGACCGTTGCGCCGATGGATTCTTTGGCGTCGTCGTCGTCGACGTAGGCGTCGGTGCTGGCCTTGGCTCGGCACCAGATCCCCGCGACGCCGTTGATCTCGTCTTCGGTGATCTCGACCTTGCCCGCGAGTTCGATGACCGGCGGCAGGACGACGTTGCAGATGTCGTCGAGCGCTTTCTCCATCGAGCGGAACTCCTCGATGGGCAGTCCCATCGAGTACCCCATGAACGCGCGGATGGTGTTCCTGGTGACGGACTGGCCGACGTTGTCGAGCAGTCCGGCAGGCCCTTTCCACGGTTTCGAGAAGGGCACCCGTGCGAGACCGTTCAGCAGACTCTCGCCGAGGCCAACCATCGTCAGCGCCGCGACCGGCTTGGACGCGGTCTCTACCTCGGGTCGATCAGCCATCACCATAGGACTCAGGGTACGTGGGCGCTCGCGCTCGAGGCGACCAAGTATCCTGGCAGGCACTATGCCCACTGATCTGACCAGCACCGACACGCGTACATCACACGGCGCCGGGCGCCCGTACTACATCACGACGGCCATCGCCTATCCCAACGGCGCACCGCACATCGGGCACGCCTACGAGTACATCTCGGCCGACGCGCTCGCGCGGTTCAAGCGTCTCGACGGATTCGACGTCCGATTCCTCACCGGAACCGACGTGCACGGGCAGAAGATGCAGCAAACCGCGGAGAAGGAAGGCATCCCGACCGCGGAGCTGGCCAAGCGCAACTCCGATCGCTTCCAGGCTCTGCAGGACCGCCTCGGCTCCAGCTACGAGCGCTTCATCCGCACCTCCGACGACGACCACAAGCGGGCGTCGGAAGTCATCTGGACGCGCATGGCCGACGCGGGCGACATCTACCTCGACACCTATTCGGGCTGGTACGACGTCCGCGACGAGACTTTCTATGCCGAGGCCGACACCACTGTCAACGACTCGGGCGAACGCGTGGCCTCCGACAACGGGCATGTCCTGACCTGGACCGAGGAGCAGACCTACTTCTTCCGGCTCTCCGCGTATCAGGACCGGCTGCTCGAACTGTACGAATCGCACCCGGAGTTCATCGGACCGGACGTCCGACGCAACGAGGTGGTCAGCTTCGTCAAGGGTGGCCTGACCGACCTGTCGGTCTCGCGCACCACATTCGACTGGGGTGTCCCGGTGCCAGGGCATGCCGATCACGTCATGTACGTGTGGGTCGACGCACTCACCAATTACCTCACCGGCGTCGGCTTCCCCGACGACGCCGCCACATTCGAGCGGTACTGGCCGGCGGATCTGCACATCATCGGTAAAGACATCATCCGTTTCCACTGCGTCTATTGGCCGGCGTTTCTGATGAGTGCAGGAATCGAACTGCCCAAGCGGGTCTTCGCGCACGGCTTCCTGTTCAACAAGGGCGAGAAGATGAGCAAGTCGATCGGCAACGTCGTCGATCCGGAAAGCCTCATCGACGAGTTCGGCCTCGATCAGCTGCGCTACTTCCTGCTGCGCGAGGTGCCCTACGGCCAAGACGGCTCGTACTCTGCTGAGAGCATGACCGCGCGCGTCAACGCCGACCTCGCCAACGAGTTCGGCAATCTCGCGCAGCGCACGCTGTCGATGATCGGCAAGTACTTCGACGGCGCGGTTCCGACCCCTGGCACCTACACCGAGGCTGACGCCGAGATCCTCGACGCCACAACCGAACTGCTGCCGCACGTGCGCGACCACTTCGACGTACAGGCGATCCATCTGGGACTCGAGGCACTGTGGTCGGTGCTCGCGCAGACCAATCGGTACATCTCGGCGCAGGAGCCGTGGAAGCTCGCGAAGACCGACCTAGACCGGACGGGCACTGTGCTCTATGTGTGCGCCGAGGTGGTCCGCGTCGTCGCACTGCTGGCGCAACCGGTCATGCCGACGTCGTGCAACGCACTGCTCGACCTGCTGGCCGTCGGCGACGAGCGCGACTTCACGACCGTCGACGATCGCCTCGCGCCGGGAACCCAATTGCCCAAGCCCACAGTGATTTTCCCGCGCCGCGACGCGTGAGCAACTGTGCGGTGACGTGGTGACCCCGACCGCGACGGACCTGCTACGTTCGCTGCAGCTGGCCGCCGCGCGTCGCGGATCACCGCCTCCCGCAGCGCTTGTGGGCGACTGGTGGGACGCCGACGCGGTCATCGCACCCTCGATCGAGGTACGCCCGGGCCATGCACCGCCCGATCGTCCGGAACGATTCTGGTTGGGATATCTGGGTTTTCCGGTGCGCGGCGTCGAATCAGCATTGCCGACGATTGCTGGTGGCGAGACCGATCATCTCCTGGTGCTCAATGACGGACACTGGCAGTTCGTCAGTGCCTCCGGCGCGGCTGCACCGGACTGGGTGCGCAAGGTATTGGCCGCTGCCGCAACGAAAGTCGACGACGCAACGCAACTGTGGTCGACGCGGTGGACACCGCCCGATCCCCGACCACACGTCGCCGCGATCGAGCAGTGCCTGAACGCCATCGGCGCGGGTGAGATCTACCAGACGTGCCTGTGTACCCGCTTCACCGGAACGCTCACCGGATCGGCGTGCAGCTTCTTCGCCGATCTCGCAGAGCGTACGCGACCCGCCAAATCCGCTTTCCTACAGGGCGATTGGGGCGCAGTGGCGAGCTTCTCACCCGAAACCTTCCTGTCCCGACGCGGCGAACGCGTATGGTCGGCACCCATCAAGGGCACGATCGCCGCGGGCGACGACCCGACGCTGCTCGCGGCGTCGTCGAAGGACATCGCCGAGAACATCATGATCGTCGACCTCGTACGCAATGATCTGGGTCGGGTGGCACGTACCGGCTCGGTGCGCGTCGAGAGGCTGCTCGAGATCGTCGGCGCGCCCGGTGTGTGGCACCTGGTCTCGCGGGTCGGGGCCAAACTCCCTCCGGAGATCGGCAATGTGGCCTTACTCGACGCGACGTTCCCTCCCGCGTCGGTCACCGGAACACCCAAACTCAGGGCAATGCAACTGCTGACCGACTGGGAGCGCGACCCACGAGGGGTGTACTGCGGAGCCGTCGGATTGGCAGGCCCCGGAGGGTTACTCGACCTGAACGTCGCGATTCGGACCGTCGAGATCACACCCGACGGCTCGATGGCACTGGGCGTGGGTGGCGGAATCACCGCGGATTCGGACCCGCGTCGGGAATGGCAGGAATGCCTCGACAAAGCAGCAAGTGTGGTCAACGCGCGACCGAGCGTGCTCGGCTAACGTAGTCGGCATGAATCGGGCCGCGAGCGTGCAGCAGGCAGCCGAGATGACGTCCGACCTCGCCGATATCCGAGCGTCCATCATCGATGAATCAACCGGCGCAACACCGTCTCCGCACTGCTATCCGGACGACTATGCGCCGCCGACACCCGTTCTCGAGTCATGGCTGCGGGCACGTACGCGAGGGCACAGCCGCGACACCCACCAACCCAAAGTGGTCAACGACGACGAACTCGATCGTCGGCGTGAACAGAGTTCGCTACGCCACTCGGCAACAGCCGCACAGGCGATCGTCGAATCAAGCATCGACGACGCCGATCTCGTATATGGGATGTTCGACGCCGACGGCGTGATGCTCTGGGGACAAGCCGATTCCCGTCTCCGCGACCGCGCGTACGCGTTGCACATCCGGGAGGGTGCGCGCTGGGATGAAGAATCGGCCGCGACGACGGTGGTGGGACAAGTACTCGCCGACCCGCGACCGCAGCGCGTCTACCCCGCCGAGCACTATGCGCATGCGCTGGGCGAGTGGTACTGCGCGGGGGCGCCTGTGCACGATCGGGTCACCGGCGAGGTCGCCGGGGTGATCGCCTTCGCCGGGCAGATGGATGCCGTGCAGCCCGCGACGCTCATGCTCGCCGCGTCGGTCGCGGAGTGCTGCGCACGTGTCGTCTCCGACGAGCACCAGCGCAGATTGAGCAGACTGCGTGAAACCGGTCGAACCACGTTGTCCGCCTTCAAGACCGCGCTCCTCGTCGACGACGACGGTCTCGTTGCGGACAGCCGCGGAGTGATCGCCCCGACCCGGATAGCCCCACCGGGCGACGGTGAGATGCGCTTCGTGGCCGGGCTGGGCGTGTGCATCGCGGAGCGCGTCGACGGCGGTTGGGTGGTACGTCCGTCAGGGCCGGCCGGTCCGATCCTCATCGAGCTCGACCTCCGTGGCGAACCGTCGATTCACGTCACCGACGGCCCCGACCACATCACCATTGTCGTCACGCGGCGTCACGCGCAAATCCTGCTACTGCTCTCCGACGCCGGGCGCGCGGGCCTCACCTCGGCGCAGTTGAGCAGGTTTCTGTTCGGCGACACGACCCACGAGGTGTCTGTCCGGTCCGAGATGTCGCGCCTACGCCGCGTCGTCGGCGCCCTGGTGTCGAGTCGGCCGTACCGCCTTGCCACCGACGTGACGCTGACCGTCGTCCCCGACTGACCGGCGTCGTCTGCGGGCTTCGTGGTCCCGTCGCGGTTGTGGCGGCGTCGACTTCCGCGCGTTTCGCGGCGCGGAAAGTAAGGGGAAGAAACCCTTCCGCTAGTTTCGAACCTTTCCCCGCAAAACGTCGCGGGGAAACGTCAACAACCCAGGGAAGCAACCCTTCCCCCACTTTCCGCACCACCGCGCCGGGCCCCGGGCCGGGCGCCGCGCCCCGGGCCGGGCGCCGCGCCCCGCAGAAAGTAGGGGAAGAAACCCTTCCGCTAGTTTCGAACCTTTCCCCGCAAAACGTCGCGGGGAAACGTCAACAACCCGGGGAAAAACCCTTCCCCCACTTTCCGCACCACCGCGCACCGCCCCGCCCCCGACACCGTCGGCACGCTCAATCGACTTCCGACCGCGCAGCCAGGACCGCCTCATAGATGTCGCGCCGCGATACGCCCGTACCCTCGGTGACCTGCGCGCAGGCCTCCTTGAGTCGTAGACCTCCCGCGACGAGCCGTTCGGCCTGCTCGACGAGGTCGTCGACGGCGGGTACCCGACGTTCCCCCGGCGCCACGACGACGGTGATCTCGCCGCGGACACCCTCGGCGGCCCACTGCGCGAGGTCGGCGAGCGGGCCCCGGCGGATCTCCTCATAGGTTTTCGTCAGTTCCCGACACACGGCCGCCTCGCGATCGGGTCCGAGTACGTCGACGGCGTCCGCGATGGTGTCGGCGAGGCGGTGGGGCGAATCGAAGAAGACCACGGTGCGCGGTTCGTCGACGAGTTGGGCCAGCCAGTCGAGCCGCGCCTGGTGCTTGCGTGGCGCGAACCCCTCGAAGCAGAAGCGATCCGACGGCAGGCCCGATACCGCCAGCGCGGTGGTCACGGCCGACGGTCCGGGCAGTGCCGTCACCCGCAGACCCGCTGCCGCACATGCTGCGACGATCTTGTGCCCGGGATCGCTGACCGAGGGCATGCCCGCATCGGTGACCAACAGCACGGTGCTTCCGGCGCGGATCGCATCGAGGAGTGCCGGGGTGCGCGCGGCCTCGACCTGGTCGTAGTAGCTGACGATGTTCCCGGTGATCGTGACGTCGAGCGCCTGGGCCAGCGCCTTGGTGCGTCGGGTGTCCTCTGCGGCCACGATGTCGGCGGTCGCGAGGGCGTGCCGTAGCCGCGACGACGCGTCGTCGACCTGGCCCATCGGCGTCGCAGCCAGCACGAGTCGGCCGTTGCCGGTGTCGGTATCTGACACGTCCGGAGCGGGATTCATGCGAATCACTGTACGAGCGGCCCATTACGATGGGCCGGGTGACCATCGTCGACGGCCCCATCGCTGCGCCCGCCGCCGATCCGACACCCGACCGTGGACGCCTGCTGAAAGTGGCTGCCCTGCGTTCGACGCGAGTGCGGCCCGACCCCGAAATCGAGGTGCCGCTCTTCGGCGCACCCGACCGCAGGCGGGGCCTGATCGTCGGCCTGATCATCACCCTGGTGGCCATCGCCACCCGCTTCTGGGGGCTGAACCACCCCACAGACCAGGCCACACCGGTCTTCGACGAGAAGCATTACGTTCCGCAGGGCTGGCAGGTGCTGACCGGCGGCAACTGGATCGAGGACAATCCGGCCTACGGGCTCGTGGTGCACCCGCCGGTCGGCAAATGGCTGTTGGCCGTCGGCGAGTGGATGTTCGGCTACAGCCCGCTCGGTTGGCGGGTCATGTCCGCGGTCGCGGGCGTCGCGATCGTGGTGATGATCTATCGGGTCGTGCGTCGTATGGCACGGTCGACGCTCGTCGGGACGATCGCCGCGGTGTTCGCGATCTGCGACGGCGTGCTCTTCGTGCAGTCCCGCATGGGCATGCTCGACATCTTCCAGTGCCTGTTTGTCGTCGCCGCATTCACCGCGGTCATCTGCGACCGCGACCAGGTACGCGAGCGAATGTTCAACGCCTACCTCGACGGCCGCATCAACGACTCACAGTTCGGACCCCGGCTGGGTTTCCGGTGGTACCGCTTCACCGCGGGCGTGATGCTCGGCCTGACGTGTGCGACGAAGTGGTCGGGCATCTACTACATCGTCTTCTTCGGCCTGCTGGTGATCGGATTCGACGTCGCCGCGCGGAAGGCCTATCACGTTCGACGTCCCTGGGCCGGCGCTCTTGTCCGCGACGCCGTGCCCGGTGTCGCGAGCCTCGTCGCGATGCCGATCGCCATCTACTTCGCGAGCTTCGTGCCGTGGTTCACCAGCGAGACGTCGGTGTACCGCTACCAGGTCGGCAACACGATCGGGACCGACGGCCCGTTCGCGTGGGTTCCCGGCGCGTGGCGATCACTCTTGTACTACGAGGCGGGGGTGCTCAAGTTCCACGCGGGGCTGACGAACTCCGCAGGCAACCACCACCCGTGGGAGTCCAAGCCATGGACCTGGCCGATGAGCCTGCGCCCCATGCTGTACGCGCTCGAGAATGGGCCCGATCAGTGTGGCGGCGGCCAGTGCGTCCGGGCCCAGATGCTGATCGGGTCGCCGGCGATGTGGTGGCTCGCGCTTCCGATGCTGCTCTGGGGGTTGTGGGCCTTTCTCATCCGACGCGACTGGCGATACGCCGCAGTGATCGTCGGATACGCAGCGGGATTTCTGCCGTGGTTTGCCGAACTCGACCGCCAGATGTACTTCTTCTACGCGACGGTCCTCGCGCCGTTCCTAGTGATGGGCCTGGCACTGTGTTGCGGCGACATACTGCGAACGACCAGATCGTCGCCATGCAGACCCCGGCCGGAACGGCAGGCACTCGGCATCATCGTCGTCGCGATCTACATCGGGCTGGTGGTGGCGAACTTCGCCTGGCTGTGGCCGATCCTGACCGCGAGCCCCATCTCGCCGGAACAGTGGCACCAACAGCTCTGGCTGCCGAGCTGGGGCTGAGCCTTCGGGGCGGGGTGGTTTCGACAAGCTCAACCAGCGGCGGGTCGCTCAACCAGCGGTGGGTGGTTTCGACAGGCTCAACCAGCGGCGGGTGGTTTCGACAAGCTCAACCAGCGGCCGTGTGGTTTCGACAGGCTCAACCAGCGAGACGTAGCTCAACCAGCGGGGATCGTGCTCAACCAGCAGGACGTTGCTCAGCGGGCGGGCTGCGCATCGCCGCCGACGGCCCGCGTGACCAGTTCGACGATCGTGGCGTCGTCCACTCCCATCGCGCGCAGCGCTTCGACGTGCTCGACGGTGGCGCGCTGCGCGTCGTCGAGCGTCGTGTTCGATCCGGCCTTGATGAACGACCCGCGCCTGCCCCTGGTCTCGATGATCCCAGCGGCCTCGAGTTCGCGATAGCTTTTCGCGACCGTGTTCGGGGCGAGGTCGAGGTCGGCGGCCAGTGCACGCACCGTCGGAAGTCGTTCTCCGACAAGCAGTTCTCCGCGTGTGACGAGGTCGATGACACCGAGGCGGAGTTGCTCGAAGGGTGCGCGATCGGAGTCGGCGTCGATGGCGAGTTGTGCGGCGAGATCCATCGTCGACCTCAGAGCGGATCTCTCGACAGCGGGCACGACATACACCGTGGACCGCCGCGGCCCGAGCCGAGTTCGCGGCCCTCGATCTCGATCACCTCGATACCCGAGTCGACGAGTCTGCGGTTGGTCTCGACGTTGCGGTTGTAGGAGACCACGACGCCCGGTTCGACGGCGAGGGTGTTGTTGCCGTCGTCCCACTGCTCGCGCTCGGCGGTGACCGGGTCGAGGCCGGTGTCGATGACGCGGAGTTTGCCGATGCCCATCGCGTCCGCTGCAGCCTCCACGAAAGGTCGCGGCCCGCTCACGTCGACGTCGCCGTCGCCGAGGTCGCGCAACGTGAATGCCGACATGGTGTCGCGGATGTTCGGGTACATCACGACGGCATCGGCGTCGACCATGGTGCAGACCGTGTCGAGGTGCATGAAGGCGCGCTGTTGCTCGATCGGAACCGCCAGCGCGGTGTGTGCCAGTCCGTCGGCGAACAGGCTGCGCGCCAAGGCTTCTGCGCCTGCGGGAGTGGTGCGCTCACCGACTCCGACGGCGACGACTCCCGGAGCAAGCAGCAGCACGTCGCCTCCCTCGACGGGTGCAACCTGTGATTCGTACGCGCGTCGCGCACCCGTGAACAGCGGATGGTGCGCGTAGATCAGATCGGTCAGTGAGGTCTCTCGCACGCGGGCGGGCAGCGCGAGCGAGGTGATCGCGAAGCGAGGACCGATCCAGAAAGAACTGTCGCGGGTGAACAGCAGATTGGGCAGCGGCGCTATGGCGAACTCCGGCCCGACGTGCATCCGACGCACCAGTGACGCCGACTCCGCGGCCGGGGTCAACGGCAATTCGTCGAAGGTCATCCCAGCGGTCAACACGTCGGCGAGTTCCGGCGCGGACAGCCCGCGCAGATACCCGGCGAGTTCTTCGGCGAGGTGCGGCCCGAGTAGTCGCGAGTTGACCGCCGCAGCGATGCCCTGGATTCGCGCGGCACCACTGTGGTCTAGCGTCTCGGTCAGCAGATCACCGAGGAGAAAGACGTCGACGCCGCGCGCGGAGAGTGCTTCCGCGAACTCGTCGTGCTCCTCTTGGGCGCGGGCGACCCAGGGCAAACCGTCGAACAGTAGTTGGTCGCTGTTGCGCGGGGTGAGGCGCAGCAGTTCGTCGCCGGGACGGTGCAGCATCACCGCGCGCAGTCGGCCGACCTCTGTGTTTGAGCCGAGTGTGTAGTCACTGCTGGCAGTCGACGCAGGCATGGGTCAAATCTAGTCGCCGAGGGCCGTGCATGCTCGACGCCGAGCGTCAGGGTGAGTCGGGATCGGACTGCTGGGTCGGATGCAGTCGCGGGACGGCACCGACAGCCTCGGGCGCCGACTCGCGTGCGAACAGCCAGGCGACGAATGCCACGGCGGCCACCCCTCCCGTCAGCACGAATGCCGGGCCGAATCCGACGCTTCCCGCAACGAACCCGACGATCAGTGGTCCGGTGACCGCACCGAGATCCGACGACATGCTGTACGCCGCAAGCGCCGAACCACCCTGGCGTCTGGCGCCGAGAACGTCGGCGAGCGCGGCCTGATGCGTCGGAGCGAACAACCCCGACCCGACTCCGGCGAACAGCGACAGCACCAGCGCAAAGACGATGTTCGGCGAAAACCCGAGCAGCGCCGTCGAGATCGCCATGATGGCGAGGCCGGGAAGCATCACCGGTCGGCGACCGACCCTGTCGGACATCCTGCCCGCGACCAGGATCGCGGCGACATTGCCGGCCGCGTAGACGGCGAGCACCACACCGGTCATGGCGGCCGACTCGTGGAGTCCCTCGGTGATGAACAGCGGCACCACCGCGACGCGCACGCCCATCGACGCCCAACCCTGAGTGAAGTTCGACGCGATGATCGCGCGGTAGGCGCTGTCGTGCAACGCGGTTCGCAGCGACATCGCCCCTCGTTGCGGAGTGTCGGAGACCTCTGGCGCCGCGGTGTCGCGCAGTTGT
Organism: Gordonia sp. 852002-10350_SCH5691597; assembly: GCF_001665715.1. Lineage (NCBI taxonomy): Bacteria > Bacillati > Actinomycetota > Actinomycetes > Mycobacteriales > Gordoniaceae > Gordonia > Gordonia sp. 852002-10350_SCH5691597. The sequence goes on along the minus strand of NZ_LZMO01000050.1, from coordinate 1,362 downwards.
GTTGCGACGACTGCCGACGCGATCAACAGTGCGACGGCGTACACCACGAACGGCATGCGCAGTCCGAATCCGACCAGCGCGCTGCCGATCAGCGGCCCGGTGATGTTGCCGATCAGAAAGCCCGCGGAGAAAAATCCTGAAACCTTGCCGCGGATCTCGTTGGGCGACAACCTGATCAGCAGGGCCATCGCCGACACCGTGAACATCGTCGAACCGATACCGCCGGCACCGCGGAACAGCAGAAGCTGAATGTAGTTCTGCGCGAACGCACATGCCAACGTGCTCGCCGCGACGATCAACAGACCTGTCAGATAGATCCGACGCTCGCCGAGGACCGTCACCAGGCGTCCGGTGGCAGGCGCGAAGACAAGTCGCATCACCGCGAACGCCGACACCACCGCTGAGACCGCGGTGTAGCCGACGTCGAAACTGCGCGCGAAAGTCGGGAGCGCGGGCGCGATCAGACCAAAGCCGAGAGCAATGACCACATTGGCAGCCAGCAACACCCAGATCCCGCGAGGAATCTGCTTCACTTTAGATCACGGCTCCTCCGGAAGCTTGTCGAGCGCTTCGGCGGTCAGTGTGCGACCCAGCTCGATCATCTCCGTCGCCTTGTGGAAATCCAACGTGCGCAGGGCTTTACGTGGCACTCGAATCAGAATGTCCGGCGGGTACCCCGCGATCTGGTAGCGCGTCAGCGCGATTGACATGATGTCGAGCGAGCGCAACAGGATCTCGATCCTGCCCATCGGAGCCGCTTTGGCGCCGTCGTCTACCTCGCTCGACGTTGACAGCGGCTCGACGTCGTCGGATCCGTCCGACCCGGCGGGCGTGTCCTCCGCGGGTGCGTCGTGGCTTCCGGAATCGTCGGCCTCGACGCCGAACCGTTCGCGCACCGAGCGCACCCAGTCGTTCTCCAACAACGGGGTGATGTTGCGGCGGATCACGCCCTTGGTCTTCGGTGCTCGACTCGCGCCGTGTTCTGCGCCGTCGTCGGCATCGAGCACAACGCCGATCGTCACGTCGCTGCTGACCGCGGACGTGGGCGCGACGGGCAGCGGGTCGAGGATGCCTCCATCTGCGAGCAGTCGCCCGTCGACCTCGTGGGGTCGGATCACTCCCGGGATCGCGATCGAGGCCCGGATCGCGTCGACGAGGCTGCCCTTCTGGAACCACACCGGCCGCCCGGCGGCGAGATCGGTGGCGACCGCGGTGAACGGTATCTCGAGGTCTTCGATCACGGTGTCGCCGAGGATCTCCCGGACGCGTGCCAGGATGCGCTCGGCACCGATCATCCCGCCCGGTTTGGACAGCGAGACGTCGAGCAATCGCATCACGTCGAGCTGCGACAAACCGCTGATC
>NZ_LZMO01000049.1:0-9991 GCF_001665715.1 Gordonia sp. 852002-10350_SCH5691597 | reverse complement strand
TGGTCGTCGACACCGAGCGCCAGCCCGAGGACTTTCTGCCCGAGTGGGAGCAGTGGTGCGCCCAGCGCGGGTGGGTCGCCTCGCAGCAGGGTCGCAAGATCTACGCCGTGCCCGAGGCGGTCACCAAATCCGCGGCGGTCGCGGAGGTGTACCGGCGGTGCGTCGACGACGGTTCGGTGTCTGCCGACGACCCGATCTTTGCGGCGGGCGACGGCAGGCTCGACGTCGACCTGCTGCAGTTCGCCGATGCCGGCATTCGGCCCGCGCACGGCGAGTTGGCCGAGTTGGATTGGCAGCATCCGACGGTGACCGTCACGTCGCAGTCCGGTGCGCTGGCAGGTGAAGAGATACTCGAATGGTTGCTGGACGCAGTGACCCGACAAGCAAGGACGGCGATATGACGACAGTGTTGTCGAAAGGCCAGAACGCACCGCTGCCCGCGGGCGAGGTGACCATTTCTGTGGATGTTGCTGCGCCGGTTGATCTCTCGGCCCTGCTCGTCACGTCCGACATGCGCGTACGCTCCGACGCCGACTTCGTCTTCTACAACCAGCCCACCGGAGCAGGCGTCACGTTGGCGCCCACCACCGGTCGGCAGACGCTACGGATCACACCCGCGGCAGTACCCGCGGAGATCCATGCGGTGCGCGCGGTGATCACACTCGACGACGCGTCGTCGTCGTTCGGTCGGACGCCACCGCCGGTCGCGCATCTCTTCGACACCGCGGGCACCGAGCTGTTCTCGTTCACCATCCCCGACCTGAGCAGCGAGACTGTCGTCGTGGCCGTCGAGGTCTATCGCCGGGACACGGGGTGGAAGGTGCGCTCGATCGGCCAGGGCTACGCGGGCGGTTTTGCCGATCTCGTTCGGGACCACGGGGTTTCGGTCGACGACGCGCCTGCCGCTGCCGCTCCTGCTGCACCACCCGCTCCGCCTGCCGCGCCTGCGCCGCCAAGTCAGTTCACGCCGCCGCCGACACAGTTCACGCCGCCTCCCGCCCCACCGCAGGCGCAGCCCGCCCCACCGCAGCAGCCCGCCGAGATCAGCCTGTCCAAGAACAAGCGGGTCAACCTCGTGAAGGGCCAGAAGGTGACGTTGCGCAAGGACGGCGGCGTCGCGCTCACCCTGGTGCGCATGGGACTCGGATGGGACCCGGTCAAGAAGCGCGGTTTCTTCGGCGGCGGGTCACAGGACATCGACCTCGACGCATCGGTGATGATGTATTCGCGCGGTTCGCTCGCGGAGGCCATCTACTTCGGCCATCTTCGGAGCACCGACAACTCGATCGTCCACTCCGGCGACAACTTGACCGGTGAAGGCGACGGCGACGACGAGGTGATCCGCGTCAACCTTCAGGCTGTGCCGTCACATATCGACAATCTCGCGTTCATCGTGACGTCGTACCGCGGGCAGACCTTCGAGGCGATCGACAACGCCTTCTGCCGTCTCGTCGACGACACGACCGGCGCCGAGTTGGCACGCTTCACGCTGCGGGGCGGCATGCCGTTCACCGGTGTGCTCATGGCCGTGATGTCGCGAAGCGGCGGGGACTGGAAGATGCGCGCCGTCGGCGACGGCTTCCAGGCCAAGACCCCGCGGGAGGCGGAAAGGTACCTCGGCCGGTACCTGGAGTAGGTCTGCACTGGGTGGGCGTGCACGGCCGGCGCGCTACGACGACCAGCTTGCGGCCGACGATGAGCTGGAAGCGTCGGCTCGAACGCGGTCGATGGCGACGACGAGCGAGATGATCATGGCTTCGAGCGCGTCGTCGAAGATGTCGACCTCGTAGGTGTCGCCCCAGCTGAGCAACTTCCTGCGAATACTGGCGACCCGTTCGCCATTGCGCGACACGTCGAAGGTCATGTCCCACCAGTCACCGGAGACGTCGAGCGCAGCACCCTCGATGAAGTACTTCGGCTTGAAGAAGCTGAACTCCTTGCGGATCGTCGCGACCTCGACGCCCTGCATCTCGACCGTGAACCGTGGCAAAAAACTGAACACGGTCTTCGTGATCTCCGCGATCGGAGCGCCTGATCTGTCAGTCACGGTGAAGTGCTTGGGGACCCGCATGAAGCTGCCCTGCACGTAGTAGCGCGGTTGCTCGGACTCGCCGAACACGGTGAACTGCTCGCCGACCGAGAAGACCTTCTGCTTGATATACAACCTCGACACGATGCACACCTTCCTCCGCGGTTCCGGCTACACCTCTACCCGCGGTTCCGACCACCCTAGCCAAACCCCGTCCCTACCCGGTCGACGCGAGGCGACGCCCCGTCGACGCGAGGTCACTGCCGACTGTGCGCTCGAGAATGTCGACCGGGCGCTTCTGAGCGTCGAGCGTGCATAGGCCGCGGCGATCGGCCACAGTGGGAAGGTGCCTGAGAACGCCACGAACGAGTCACCTGTCTCGCCGGCGCGCGAGCCCGATTACCGTTTCACACTCGCAAATGAGCGCACCTTCCTCGCGTGGCAGCGCACAGCGCTCGGACTCCTCGCCGCTGCGATAGCGGCGTTGCAGTTCCTGCCCGATCCGACGCACCCCGCGTTTCGGTACGGACTCGGATTGGCTCTCGGGCTTCTCGCAGTCGTCGTATCCGCCGGCGGCCTGATCCGGTGGAAGCAGAACGACGACGCGATCCGACGCGAACAGCCGCTGCCGAGAAGTTCACTGATTGCGGTGCTGGGTGTCGCTCTGACGGTGATCGCGGCGGCCGCGGTGATCACGGCGTTGATCGTCGCGCGGCCATGAGTGACCGGTCCGACCCCGCGACGCGCGCCGGATTGCAACCGCAACGTACGGATCTCGCATGGAGCAGAACGTCATTCGCGATTCTCGTCAATGGGCTTCTGGTCGCCGGTCGCGAGGTGCTGCGACCGAGTTCCTCGCCGACGCCTCTGATCTATGCGCTGTGTGCCGTCGCGGCAGTCGCCTCCGTCGTGGTCGCGATCATCGGACGGCGGCGTCGTCGAGTGCTCGGCGACAACTCCGCCCCATTGCACCGCTCGGACACGGCGGCCGTCATGACGACAGCTGCCGCGGTGTTGACGACGATCGTCGTGCTCCTCACCGCGGCGCTCGTGTAGGAACGGCGCGGTCGGCGGAGCGCTTGGTCGACGGAGTAGTCGGCCACGAACTTCCGGTTGCTGGAGTTCCGGTTGCCCAGACGCTCGGATTCCGCGCCTGTGGGCAACCGGAACCGCGGCGCCTACCGGGGTGCGCCGACGCTCCCGCGGGTCATCGCAGGTCGTCGATCCTGCCCGTCGGAACGTGAATCCAGCCCTCGCGGTGGGCGATCGGCATGTCTGCTTCGAGCGGAAGTGCGGTGCCGCCGAGGCTCGCCGCACGTGCGATGAGTGCGGTGACGACGGCGTCGAATGCGTTGTCGTTGCTGGCCATGAGGGCAGCGTGGCGTCCGACGTCCAGCCAGGGTGCCGCCGCTCGCAGGTCGTCGACGAGACCCGCGAGTACATCACGATGCGTCGAACGTTTGTATCCGCGCGATGTCAGTCCCCAATGCTTCAGTGCGCCAGCGGGATACGCTTCGACGGCCCAGCCGTCGACCCGGTTCGACACTCCGAGGTCGGCGAGCAGACCCGCACAGCGAAACGCTACGTGCGCGATCTGATCTGCCGACACGCTGAGCGGTCGGCCCAGTCCGTGCTCGACCAGGTAGCGATCAGTGCGTCGATATGCGAGCGGGCGACGTGCAGCGATGTCGTCGAGCTGCGACTCCTTCGCTGTGTCGCCACGATGGTGAGCGCTGACGAACTCGACAAAGGCGTCGGGCCACCCGAATGGCGAGTCGATGCCGCAGCGATCAGCGCCGTCGACGAGCGCACGGATCGTCGAATCATCTGCGGGAGTGACCAATTCGCGGAGTACAGCCGAGAACCCACCACGGTCGACGTCGTGTTCACGCCATTCGACGACGGCGACGGCGGTCGACGCGGGCGAGGCGGAGAGGTCGACGCCCGCGGTGATCACGCTCAGATCTTTCCGTCGAGGAACTCCGCGTAGGCGGGAAGGTCGAGTTGACCGTGACCCGACAGACCGATCACGACGACCTGCTCAGCAGGATTGTCGGCGACGTGTCGAGCGCACGCCGCGATCGCATGCGTCGACTCGGGCGCGGGCACGATGCCTTGCGTGCGCGCGAACTGCACGCCCGCGGCGAACGCGTCGTGCTGATCGATCGCCACACCCTGGACCAGGCCCTGCTCGACGGTGTGGCTCAGTGCGGGCGCCATGCCGTGGTAGCGCAGACCGCCGGCGTGGATGGGATCGGGCACGAAATCCATTCCGAGAGTGTGCATCTTGAGAAGCGGGGTGAGGCCCGCGACGTCGCCGTGGTCGTAGCGGTATTCGCCCTGCGTGATCGACGGGCACGCCGAGGGCTCCGCGGCGACCACCCTCGGGTTCGACCGGCCGTGGATCTTTTCGCGCAGGAACGGGAACGCCAACCCGGCCAGATTGGAACCGCCACCCGCACAACCGAATACGACGTCTGCACCATTGGGTTCGACGGCGACGAGCTGTTCGACGGCCTCCTGACCGATCACACTCTGGTGCAGCACAACGTGATTGAGCACGCTGCCGAGCGCGTACCTGGCGTCGGGGTCGTTGGCGGCGACCTCGACGGCCTCACTGACGGCCATCCCGAGACTGCCAGTGGTGTCGGGGGTCTTCGCGAGAATTGCACGGCCCGACTCGGTCAACGTCGACGGGCTCGAGTGAATCGTGCCGCCGTATGTGCGGATCAGATAGCCGCGGTATGGCTTCGATTCATAGGACGCGCGCACCTGCCAGACCTCGACGTCGATGCCGAACTGTGCACCCGCGAACGCGAGCGCACTACCCCACTGACCCGCGCCGGTCTCGGTGGTGAGCTTCCGGACACCGTCGACGCTGTTGTAATACGCCTGCGCGACAGCGGAATTGGTCTTGTGTGAGCCGACGGGGCTGACGCCCTCGTACTTCACGTAGATCCGCGCGCCCGTGTTGAGCGACTCCTCGAAGCGTCGCGCACGGATGAGCGGCGACGGCCGCCACATCTTGTAGATCTCGCGCACCGGTTCGGGGATCTCGATGTACGGCTCGGTCGAGACCTCCTGCGCGATCAGTCCGCTCGGGAAGAGCGCGACGAGATCGTCTGGTCCGACGGGCTCCTTGGTGCCCGGATGCAGGTGCGGCGGGATCGGCTCGGAGAGCTCCGCCGCGAGGTTGTACCAGTGCGTCGGCACGTCCACGGTGATGAGGTCCGGGTTGCTTGCGTCCACGTGCATCGTCATGCGGACACTCTAGTCCGCGGGCGGGCAGCGCCGCGGGCCGATTCGGCGCTCGGCGTCGGGCGGGGGTTAGGCGGCTCGACGTCGAGCGCCCCCGCAGAAAGTAGGGGAAGGAACCTTTCCCCGCGTTGCTGATCCCTCCCCCAGAAGCTGCGCGCGGAAACCGAAGAAGCCCGCGGAAAGAACGCTTCCCCTAGTTCCTGCGTCCTGGAGCCCGGCGTCGGGCAGGGGTTAGGCGGCTCGACGTCGAACGCCCCCGCAGAAAGTAGGGGAAGGAACCTTTCCCCGCGTTGCTGACCCCTCCCCCAGAAGCTGCGCGGGGAAACCGAAGAAGCCCGGGGAAAGAACGCTTCCCCTAGTTCCTGCACCCGGTGCCGCGTCCCGACGTCGAACCGCACGACCGCTCGGGGCGTGCGCCCCGACAGAAAGTAGGGGAAAGAACCCTTCCTCGAGTTACTGACCTCTCCCCCAGAAGCTGTGCGGAGAAACCGAAGGAACCCACGGAAAGAACGCCTCCCCTAGTTCCTGCACCCCGGTGCCGCGTCCCGACGTCGGGCCAGGGGCAGCGCGACGTCGAACACACGACTACTCGACCTCCAGCGCCCCAAGAAAGTAGGGGAAAGAACCCTTCCCCTACTTTCCGCGCGGCCGCCGGCCGACGAGGCCCGCCCGCCGGCCGAGCCCGCCGAGTCCACCCGACCCCGGCGCGCCTAGTCCCGCGAGCCGCTCGGGGATGACCACTTCCAGTCGCGCACCTCGGGGAGGTCCTCGAAGTGTTCGCGGACGTAGTCGTGGTGGCGGGCGAGCTGGTTGTTGCAGTACGCCACCAGCTCCTCGGCCTTCTCGGGGGCGCGGCGTGCGCGACGCAGCGCCTCGATCACCAGGTGGTAGCGGCTCATCTTGTTCAGCACCACCATGTCGAACGGGGTTGTGGTCGTGCCCTGTTCGGAGAAGCCGCGCACGTGGAAGCGTCCCGGATGGGTACGCCCGTGCACCAACTGGTGGATCGCGCGCGGGTAGCCGTGGAATCCGAACACCACGTCGACGTCGCGGGTGAACAGCTCGTTGAACTTTTCGTCCGACAGTCCGTGCGGGTGATCGTTCTGCGGCAGCAGCACCATCAGGTCCATCACGTTCACGACGCGCACACGCAGGTACGGCACCCACTCGCGCAGCAACTGCGCGGCGGCGAGGATCTCCTGCGTAGGGACGTCGCCCGCGCTGGCGAGCACGATGTCGGGTAGCTCGCCCTCGACGTTCTCGGTGCCCGCCCAATCCCAGATCGACGCTCCGGCGGCGGCCTGCTTGTTGGCCTCCTCCAGCGACAGGTACTGCAGGTGCGGCTGCTTGTCGACGACGATCAGGTTCACGTGATCGCGGCTGCGGAAGCAGTGATCCGAGATCGACAGCAGCGAGTTCGAGTCCGGCGGCAGCCACACGCGAACCACCTCGGGTGAGAGTGGCAGCACGAGGTCGATCAGCCCGGGACCCTGGTGCGAGAACCCGTTGTGGTCGTTTCGCCAGCACGTCGACGTCAGCAGGATGTTCAGCGACGCGACGGGTTCGCGCCACGGCAGCGTCGCCGCGTGCTGCAACCACTTGGTGTGCTGCACCACCATCGACGCGCTCACCATCGCGAACGCCTCATAGGTCGCGAACACACCGTGCCGACCGGTCAACGTGTAGCCCTCGAGCCAGCCCTGGCACAGGTGCTCGCTGAGCACCTCCATCACACGACCCGACGGCGAGAGGTTGTCGTCGTATTCGGTGACCGGAAGCTGCCACGCGCGGTCGGTGACCTCGAAGACCGCTCCGAGCCGGTTACTCGACGTCTCGTCCGGGCAGAAGAGCCGGAACGTGCCGCCGCCGTCGGCGTCGGAGTTCTGCGTGTAGATGTCGCGCATGAACTCACCGAGAACGCGGGTCGTTTCGAATGAGACGTCGCCCGGTTCGGGGATGTCGAGCGCGTACTGCTCGATCGGCGGCAGCCGCAGCGGCGAGAGCAACCGACCACCATTGGCATACGGCGTCGCACCCATCCGGAGATCGCCCGCAGGCGCAAGCGAGGCAATCGATTCGACGATGGCGCCGTTGTCGTCGAAGATCTCCTCCGGCTTGTACGACTTCAGCCACTCCTCGAGGATCGCGAGGTGTTCGGGGTTTTCCCGGACGCCCGAGAGCGGCACCTGATGCGCCCAGTGCGTGCCCTCGATCTTCTTGCCGTCGACCTCTTTCGGTCCGGTCCAACCCTTGGGTGTGCGCAATACGATTGCGGGCCAATGGGTGTCGGGCAACGTCGAATCGGCGCCGTCTGCGCGCGCCTCGGATTGGATCTCACCGACCCGACGACGGGCCTCCACGATCGCGGCGCGCAGGTCGGAGAACACCTGGGCGGGATCGTCGCCCTCGACGAATGTCGGAACCCAGCCCTGCCCGTGCAGATAGTCGGTCACCTCGGCGTCGGTACTGCGGCCGAGGACCGTCGGACCGGCGATCTTCGCCCCGTTGAGGTGAAGGATCGGCAGCACGGCGCCGTCGCGCGCGGCGTTGAGGAAGGCCGGAATCTTCCACGAACCCGAGAGTGGCCCGGTCTCGGCCTCACCGTCGCCGATGACACAGGCGACGGTCAGGTCGGGGTTGTCGTAGGCCGCGCCCGCCGCGTGTACCAGTGCATATCCGAGCTCGCCGCCCTCGTGGATACTTCCCGGGGTCTGCACGCTCACGTGACTGGGGATGCCGCCGGGCGTCGAGAACTGACGGCAGAGACGTTTGACGCCGTCGGCGTCGAGGGAGATCTTCGGGTAGACCTCGGTGTAGGTGCCTTCGAGGTACGTATTCGCGACAAGCGCGGGACCACCGTGTCCGGGACCGGTGATGTAGAGCCACGAACTGTCGGACTCCTTGATGATCCGGTTCAGCACCGTATAGATCGCCGAGAGTCCCGGGCTGGTCCCCCAGTGGCCGAGCAGACGAGGCTTGATGTGGTCGCGCGAAAGTGGTTCGCGCAGCAAGACATTGTCTTGCAGATAGATCTGGGCGACGGTGAGGTAATTCGCCGCCGCCCACCATCGCAGGTCGGCGTCGAGATCCGCCTGCTGATACGCGCGCTGTTGGGTGGAGACCTCGGTCATGCGGGTTCCCTTCGAACTCGTCGACTCTTGATGGTGCTCTTGTCCATTCCCCCTTCCATCAGTTCTACGCGGACACCAAGCCGCGTGCGCGGCTCTTCACCGTAAATTCGCCCAAGGTGTTACCCGGAAGGGGTGTTTGCCCGGAGATCTCACCCCGGCAGCCGATACACCTGCCGTGGGCGACCCGTACTGCCGTAGTGCAGCGACATGAGCAGCCTGCCACTGTCGACGAGCGCCGCGAGGTGGCGCCGCGCGGTCGCGGGCGAGACCCCGATTCGTGCCGAGACCTCGTCGGCGAACATCGACTCGCCCTCGGTGAACTGGTCGAGGATCGTGCGCTCGGTGTGCGAGCCGCTGTCGCCGGCGTGAGGGACGGGTCGAGTACCCGTGCGCATGGCCGACAGCGCGGCGTCGACGGCCGCCTGGTCGATGTGCTCAGCGGCGAGTGCACGCCGATAGTGGGCGTAGCCGGCAAGACGTCGTGCGAGTTCGGTGTCGTCGAACGGTTTGATGAGGTACGTCAGGGCACCGGCACGCAGCGCGCGACGCACAGCGGCTGCATCGGTCTCTGCACCGGCGATGAAACAGTCGCACTCCAACTCGGCAAGGAGGTCGATGCCGGAACCGTCGGGCAGATGAACGTCGAGCAAGACCAGGTCGGTGTCGGGGTGCGAAGCGAGGGCTTCGCGCGCCTGCGCGACCGACCCCGCCGTCGCGGTGACGCGGAAACCTCGTAGCGCGGTGACGATTGCCGCGTGGAGTCCGGCGACGCGAAAGTCGTCGTCGACGATCAGCACCCCGAGTTCACGCGTCGGCGTACTCATCGGACAACCGCTGTCGAATCGAACACGCCGGGTGGTCGTGCAACGATAACCGCACCACCCCAACGGTTTTCAACGTCGCTCCGACGCTCTCCACCAGGATCGACGACGACGATGTCGCCGCCGAGTCGCCTGGCGAGTTGCCGCGACAACGCCAGACCCATTCCCCGTCCTCCCGGCACCGACGGGGCGTCCTTTGTCGTGACACCGTCGGAGAAGATCGTTGCGGGATCGTCGAATCCGATTCCCGGCCCCGAATCGGTGACGGTGATCAGCAATTCGTCGCCCTCCGTAATCGCGTCCACGTCGACGTGTGGCCGTGAATCGTTGTCGCCATCGGACTCTCCGATGCGTTGCGCTGCTGCATCGATCGCGTTGTCGACGAGATTTCCGACGACGGTCGTGACCGTGATCGGATCGAGAAGCGTCCCGCGCACCCACGTCTGATCGCCGAGACCGAGTACGACGCCGCGTTCTCTGGCATGCGAGGCCTTGGCGTCGAGGAATGCGGCCAGATGCGGCTCGTCGATGTTCTCGATTCCTTCCAGACCGAAATGACCTGCGCTGCCCGTCAATTCGGATAGGTATGCGCGCGCCTCGTCGACGTGGCCGCGACGCAGGAGGCCGGCGAGCACGTGCAGTCGATTCGCCGTCTCGTGGCGCTGTGCGCGCAATGCCGTACTCATCGCGCCCATCGAATCGATCTCGCGGGTGAGCTCTTCGACGTCGGTGCGATCGATGATCGACGCGAC
>NZ_LZMO01000048.1:0-4390 GCF_001665715.1 Gordonia sp. 852002-10350_SCH5691597 | reverse complement strand
CGTGCTCGCACAGGCCGTGCAGGATCTCTTTCCCGAGGCAAAGCTCGGGATCGGGCCGCCGATCAAGGACGGCTTCTACTACGACTTCGACGTCGCAGAGCCCTTCACCCCCGAAGATCTCACCGCGCTCGAGAAGAAGATGAAGCAGATCATCAAGTCGGGTCAGAAGTTTTCGCGACGGGTCTACGCGTCGAAGGACGAGGCCCGGGTGCAGCTCGCCAAGGAGCCGTACAAGCTCGAGTTGATCGACGACAAGGGCGCGGCCGACGACAGCGAGGTCATGGAGGTCGGCGGGGCTGAACTCACCGCGTACGACAACCTGAATCCCCGCACCGGCGAGGTGATCTGGTGCGATCTGTGCCGTGGTCCGCACGTCCCGACCACCAAGTACATCTCCGCGTTCAAGCTCACCAGGAGTTCGGCTGCCTACTGGCGCGGCGATCAGGACAACGCCGACCTTCAGCGCATCTACGGCACCGCATGGGAGTCGTCGGAAGCTCAGGACACCTACCTCGAGATGCTCGCGGAGGCCGAGAAGCGCGACCATCGACGACTGGGTGCAGAGCTCGACCTGTTCAGCTTCCCCGACGAGATCGGTTCGGGCCTACCGGTGTTCCATCCGAAGGGCGGCATCATCCGCACCGAGATGGAGGACTACTCGCGCAAGCGTCACATCGCTGCCGGATATCAGTTCGTCAACACGCCGCACATCACCAAGAGCAACCTGTTCGAGGTGTCGGGACACCTCGATTGGTACGCCGACGGCATGTACCCGCCTATGCAGCTCGACGCCGAGTTCAACGACGACGGCTCGGTGCGCAAGCCGGCTCAGGACTACTACCTGAAGCCGATGAACTGTCCGATGCACAACCTGATCTTCGACGCGCGTGGACGCTCGTATCGAGAACTTCCGTTGCGCCTCTTCGAGTTCGGCACCGTCTACCGCTACGAGAAGTCGGGCGTGATCCACGGGCTGACCCGCGCACGGGGGTTCACTCAGGACGACGCACACATCTACTGCACCCGCGAGCAGATGCGTGACGAACTGCGCTCGCTGCTGACCTTCGTCCTCGATCTGCTTCGCGATTACGGTCTCGATGATTTCTATCTGGAGTTGTCGACGCGGGATCCCAAGAAGTCCGTCGGCGACGACGAGACCTGGGAGATCGCGACCAACACGCTCGCCGAGGTTGCGGGCGAGTCCGGACTCGACCTCGTACCCGATCCCGGTGGCGCCGCGTTCTACGGACCCAAGATCTCCGTCCAGGTCAAGGACGCGCTGGGCCGCACCTGGCAGATGTCGACCATTCAGCTCGACTTCAACCTGCCGGAACGCTTCAACCTCGAGTACACCGGCTCCGACGGCGCCAAGCATCGCCCCGTCATGATCCACCGCGCTCTGTTCGGTTCGATCGAGCGGTTCTTCGGCGTGCTCACCGAGCACTACGCGGGCGCCTTCCCGGCATGGCTGTCGCCGGTGCAGGTCGTCGGCATCCCTGTTGCCGAGGCGTTCGTCGACCACCTTCAGAGCGTCATGGATCAGTTGAAGGCCAAGGCAATTCGCGCCGAGGTCGACTACTCCGACGACCGCATGCAGAAGAAGATCCGCACGCATACCACCGGCAAGGTGCCGTTCATGCTTCTCGCAGGCGAGCGTGACGTCGAGGCGGGTGCGGTGAGCTTCCGATTCCGAGACGGCACTCAGGTCAACGGCGTTCCCGTCGCCGACGCGGTCAGAATCATCGACGAGTGGATTTCCGCCCGTCGCAACGAGTCTCCGACCAAGGAGCTGATCGAAGGTGCAGGAGATGCCTGACGCCGACGACGAGTCGAGCGGTGGGGCCCCGACCGGTGCTCACGCCGGTGAGATCCGCGATTGCGGTACCGGCGATCCCGATCGGCTACAGCGGCTGTGGAGTCCGCACCGGATGACCTACATCACGGCCGACCCGCCGGTCGTGAAGAAGGCAGCCGACGGCTCGGACCTCACCGGGCACCCCTTCCTCGACATACCGACGATGACTGACGAGGACGGGTTGATCGTGGCGCGTGGAGAGCACGTCTACGCGGTGCTCAACCTGTACCCGTACAACCCCGGCCACACGATGATCGTGCCGTATCGGCAGGTCGCAGACCTCGAAGCGCTGACCGCAGGCGAGGCCGACGAGTTGATGGGGTTCACGCAGCGCATGATCCGCACGATCAAGGCGGTGTCGAATCCGAACGCGTTCAACGTGGGTCTGAATCTCGGTTACGCCGCAGGCGGCTCGTTGTCGGAGCACATCCACCAGCACATCGTGCCGCGGTGGGTGGGCGACGCGAACTTCATCACGGTTGTCGGCGAGACAAAAGTCATGCCACAGTTGCTGCGCGATACCCGTGCGCTGCTGTCGGACGCGTGGAAGCAGCTCGACGCCCCATGAGCGCGCGACCGCACCGCATGAGCAGTGCAGGTACAGGACTGAACGGTCGGGAAGGAGCGGTGCGGTGCTGAGCATTCGAGGCCGGGCGTCGGTGTCGAAGGTGACGTTGCCGCTCGGACGTGCGTTGCTGCGCACCGGGCTGACTCCTGACGCCATGACCGTGATCGGCACCGTGGCGACTGTCGCGGCGGCGGTGACGCTGTTCCCGATGGGCCACCTCTTCTGGGGCACGATGGTCATCTGGCTGTTCGTGATGTTCGACATGCTCGATGGCGCGATGGCGCGAGCCCGCGGTGGCGGAACCCGATTCGGTGCGGTGCTCGACGCCACCTGCGACCGCATCGCCGACGGCGCGATCTTCGCGGGTCTCGCGTGGTGGTGCGCGTGGACGCAGCCGCACCAGTGGCTGTTCGTCGCCACGATGATCTGTCTGGTGACCTCGCAGGTCATCTCGTATGCCAAGGCACGCGCCGAGGCGTCGGGTCTGTATGGCGACGGCGGTCTCATCGAGCGCCCGGACCGGCTGATCATCGTTCTGGTGGGAGCGGGCTTCACCGGTCTCGGACTGTGGTGGGCGATTCACGTCGCCATGGGGCTTCTCGCGATCGGGAGCGTGATCACCGTCGGACAGCGCATGTGGTCGATTTCCCGGTCACCGGGTGCCCGAGACCTGATCCCACTGGCGTCGAGTTCGACCGACACTGACACCGGGACCGATGCTGAAGCCGCGACCGACCCCGACACCGAGACCCAGGCCGGGCCCGACGCAGGCACCGGAAGCCGGTGAGCCGCCTCGGCGGGTACGTCTCCGACCTCGGCTACCGGGCCGGATGGGCCGGTGTGCGTCTGCTTCCGGACAGTTGGGGCAGAACCGTTTTCGAGGGCGCGGGCGCGATGGTCGGTCGCCGCAACGGCGGCCCGCAGCAGTTGCGACGCAATCTTGCCCGCGTGATCGGAGCCACGCGGCCGCAGGACGTGCCGGACGAACTCGTCGCCGACGCGATGCGCTCGTATGCCAGGTACTGGTACGAAGCCTTTCGCCTGCCCGCCATGGGACTGGCGAACGCCGCGGCGTCGGTGCACATCGCCGACGACGATGTCGCCCGCTTCGAGGCCGAGATCGCGAAGGGCAAGGGGCTCATCTTCGCGTTGCCGCACAGCGGCAACTGGGACATGGCCGGGGTGTGGCTGATCAATCGCGGTCATCGATTCTCGACAGTGGCCGAACGACTCGAACCGGAGTCGCTGTTCGATCAATTCGTCGCGTATCGCGAGAGCCTCGGGTTCGAGATCTTTCCGCTCACCGGTGGGGAACAGCCTCCGTTCGCGCGTCTCGCCGACAGACTTCGCGAAGGGTCGGTGGTATGTCTGCTCGCAGAACGCGACCTGACCCGCCACGGCGTTCCGGTGCAGTTCTTCGGTGAGCCGACCCGCATGCCCGCCGGGCCTGCGCGCCTCGCTATCGAGACGGGCGCAGCGCTCATGCCCGTACACCACTTCTTCCTCCCGGACGGGAGGTCGCAAATCCTGGTCGGAGAGTCGGCCGACGTGTCGGGCGGCGTCGAGCAAGCCACCCAGGCGGTGGCCGACGCCTTCGCCACGAACATCGCGGCACATCCCGCGGACTGGCACATGTTGCAGCCGCTCTGGGAATCCGACTGGTCGGCGGAGCGTCGTGCGCGAATCGAGAGCACCGGATGAAGATCGGAATGGTCTGTCCGTACTCGTTCGACGTTCCGGGCGGCGTGCAGGCACATGTGGTCGAGCTCGCCGAGGTGTTCATCGACCGTGGCCATACCGTGAGCGTCCTCGCGCCAGCCGCCGACGAGACGGTGCTGCCGGACTACGTGGTGTCGGCGGGTCCCGCGGTGGCCCTGCCCTACAACGGGTCGGTGTCTCGCGTCTGCTTCAGCCCACACGGCTACCTGACGCTTCGCCGCTGGATCGCCGACAACGAGTTCGACGTC
>NZ_LZMO01000047.1:0-6513 GCF_001665715.1 Gordonia sp. 852002-10350_SCH5691597 | reverse complement strand
CCGTCGACGCTGAACGCGATGCCGACCATCTCACGTGCGTAGAAGTAGAGGAAGCTCGAGCGCTTGTCGCTGGGGTTCACCACGAGCTCGGCGGCGGCCATCGCCTCGACGTGCGACGCCACCGACACGGGCAGCCCGACGGCTTCGGCGATGATGTTGCCCACCGGGGCATCCGTCCAGCCGAGACGCGGATGGTCGACGAAGCCCCC
Organism: Gordonia sp. 852002-10350_SCH5691597; assembly: GCF_001665715.1. Classification (NCBI taxonomy): domain Bacteria; kingdom Bacillati; phylum Actinomycetota; class Actinomycetes; order Mycobacteriales; family Gordoniaceae; genus Gordonia; species Gordonia sp. 852002-10350_SCH5691597. The sequence continues at coordinate 6,304 of NZ_LZMO01000047.1, read as the reverse complement.
TTCGGCGACGCGTCCACCGATCGCGACACCTGCCCACAGCACTCGACGATTCGACCAGCGTCCGATGAAGCGTCGTGCGCTGTCGCCGATGGCGGTCAGCGTCTGCTCGGAGGTCTCGGCGATCGGCGTCGGGATCTGGATGGCGCCGACGACGCGATGCAACAGATCGTGGGTGGTGATCGAGGTGACCTTGTACCCGATATGGATACCGAGGGTCAGGAAGTCGGTCACGTTGATTTCGAACGGCAGGCGCGGACGTCCGATGGCACCGGCCGGCGCGAGGTCGGCGCGTTCACGCAGGAGCCCCGCCTTCAACAGCGCGCCGACCTGGCGGTTCACCGTCGAGATGGACAGTCCGGTTGCCTCCGCGGCGTCGTCGCGGAAAATCGGGCCGGAGAGTCGAGCGGTGCGCAACACGAGCGCTGCGGGTTTGTCGGAGAGCTCGAGGCGCGGTGTCGCGATCTGAATCGGCCGCCCCCCTCTCCTGGCACTACGTGGTTCGAGCCCGGGAACAGGCGTCGGTCGCGGCGTCGACCTGCGTGGGATCGGACGTGCGGCCGGCCGTCGGACCGGTGAGGAAAGCGTAGCTGTGCGGATGGGCTGATCAACGGTGGCGGTCATGAGCGGGTGTCCTAGGTGTCGGTGCAGCAGCGGTGTCGGTGCAGCGAATCCGGGGCGCACAGCATCGTGGACGCCGCGAGCGATGGCGTCAGCGGCCGGAACCGGAGTTCATGGCGGGCGGTCGACGATGATCGCGGGGGATTCGCGTGGAATGCGGAGGGTGAAGAGTGAAGAACTCGGATCAACGCATTCGGCGACAACACAGCACACGGGCGAACGGCAGACGACAACCCAGAGCGGTGATCACGTAGGTCACCTCTGAGATCTGCGCCAGGGCGCGGTCGTGCTCGCTCGTCATGAGCACGAAGCTAGCAACTGATCGCAGCGGCCCGCAACTCCCTTGCGCATCCCTTGCCGCAGGTCACAGACCACTTCGCGCGCCCGGCAGAGGCGTCCACCGGCGAGAATAGGCTGCCTGCGGCGCGGCGTCGCGGGTTAGACGCACCGCGCGCAAAAGTTGCCGTCCTCCGTCGCCCTGCACGAGTACCCGACCTGCGCATCCATCGAGCGTGCGCAACCGTAGAGCTTGTCGGTACCCTGTCGTAATCTGAATCACATGCCTCCGCAGACCGCCTCCACTGCGCATCTTTCCGCCGAGCCGGCGAGTTCGAGCGACACCGAATTTCACGCAGCGACCGAGCCGTTGCGCCGTGAGATCCTGGCCCATTGCTACCGAATGATGGGTTCACATCACGACGCCGAAGACCTCACCCAGGACACCTACCTCCGTGCCTGGCGCGCGTACGACAAGTTCGACGGTCGTGCGTCGGTACGGACCTGGCTGCACAAGATCGCGACCAACACCTGCCTGACCGCACTGCAGAGTAAACAGCGCAGGCCGCTCCCCTCAGGACTCGGCGGCGATGCCTTCGACCCCACCGACACACTCGAGACCGACGGCGAGGTCCCCTGGCTCGAGCCGTACGCGGGCGCCGTCGACGAGATCTCCCCCGGCGACGACGCCGACCCCGCCTATGTCGTCGGTGCACGCGAGTCGATCCGCCTCGCGTTCATCGCGGCGCTACAGCATCTACCCGAGCGGCAGCGAGCCGTACTGATCCTGCGCGATGTGCTGCAATGGCGGGCCGCCGAGGTGGCCGACACCATCGGTGTCACCACCGCAACGGTCAACAGCCTGCTGCAGCGCGCCCGCGAGCAACTCAAGAATGCTGCGCCACAGCATGATTCGACGGAAGAGATCACCGACGACGCCAAGCGTGAACTGCTTGCACGGTATGTCTCGGCGTTCGAGCGGTACGACGTCGACGCCATCGCCGACATGTTCACCGACAAGGCGATCTGGGAGATGCCACCCTTCACCGGTTGGTACCAGGGTCCGGCAGCGATCGCCACGCTCATCCGGCACAACTGCCCAGCGGAGAAGGAGGGCGACCAGATCCTCCTGCCCACTGTCGCCAACGGACAACCCGCCTTCGGGCTCTACATGCGCGAACCCGACGGCGTGCACCGCCCGTTTCACCTCCAGGTTCTCGAACTCGGCACGACTGGCCCCGACGCATCGCCCGCGGTCACGCACGTCGTCGCGTTCTTCGGCGACGACGTGGCCACCGACTTCGCCCGCTTCGGCCTGCCCGCCACCCCGCCCCGCTGATCGGCGGGTGGGCACCCTTCCCGCTGATTGAGCCGGCCGCGAGCGGAGCGAGCTGCCGAGTCGAAATCACCCCGCCTCGGGAATCGCGCCCGGGTTCATCCACACGATCTCCCAGGCGTGGCCGTCGGGATCGCAGAAGCTGCGGCTGTAGGTGAAGCCGTGGTCGTCGGGTTCGCGCAACGCACTCGCACCGTTGGCCAGCGCGGCGTCGGCCACGTCGTCGACTTCGTGCCGAGACGACGCCGAGAACGCGAGGACCACCTCGCGCGACATCCCCGCAGAGCACCCCCCACCCCGACCGGCCGCGGAGTACCCCGCGAACCGCCGGGCAGCGAGCAGCACCAGCATCGTGCGCTCATTGATCGGGAGACACACCGTCCCGGTGTCACAGAACCATTCGTCGGTGCGGAAACCGATGCTCTCGAAGAACCGGCGTGAGCGCGCGGTGTCGTCGACGGGCAGCGTGATGAACAACGTTGACGCCATACACAGACCGACCCGTACGCCGCCCGGAAGTCATCGTTGGTGGACCGCATAGGCTCTACGAGCATGGGAGTCATCTACCTCGTACGACATGGCCAGGCCAACCCGTCCGCGTACGGGGTCGCCGACAGTGCGCCCACCGAAAACGCGCCCGCCGACGACTCAGCCGCGGCCGGGAGCGACCCCGGCCCCGGCCTCACCGATACGGGTCGGGTCCAGGCCGGCCTCACCGGAACCCTGCTGTCCGCGCAGATCAGCGGTGTCACCGCCGCGATCAGCGGCGACCTCGCCCGGCAGACCGAGACACTTGCAGGCGTCCTCGCCCGCCTCGACTCCGCGCCGGAACCGATCGTCGACCCGTCCTGGAACGAGTACGAACTGCCCGCGCTCGTCGGCGCAGCGACCCCAGACGAGTTCGCCGATCAGAAGTCGTATCAGCAGCGCCTCGACGCGGGCCTCGCGCACTGGATCGACCAGACGAGCATGGCGGAGGCCGAGGGCGCGACCACCCCTCCCGGTTCCGGCGAAACCTATCCCGAATTCCGCTCACGGGTCACCGGCGCGGGCGAGCGCGCTGCCGAGTTGGCGGGCAGCGGACAGACCGTTCTCGTGGTGTCCTCGGCGGGCACCATCACGCAGCTGATCGCCGAACTGTGGGGGGTGCCGCCGCACCGTTGGCCTGCGATGGCGCGCACGATGGTCAACGCTTCGGTGACCAAACTCCTCGTCGGCCGCAGCGGGACGTCGGTGATGTCGCTCAACGAGCACGCCCACCTCGTCGACCGCGAAGGCGGCATCGCGACGTTCCGCTGAACGCCATGCCGCCGCGAGTCCTCCGCACCTGACGGCGAAACCGTAAATGTGGGTCCAATCGATGAATGTGGTTGCTGCAGCACACACATCCTCATATTCGACACACATCTGGAAGTCGTCCATCGGCAACGACTCGTATTGACCGCACCGCATCCGACGTTTCCCCGACCTGCGATCTCGAGCAGAATTTTTGTCGGTGGTCGGTCGTAGTATGGGATCACACGTTCGATCAGGTCGCAGGAGGGAGGTGCGAAGTGTCGATCGAGCCAGTGAATCCGTGGACCAACCCTGATGCGGGAGATGAGGATTCAGACAACGACGCCCTCAGCACTCTTCGTCGAGCAGGCCGGGCGTCACAAGCCGACAGCACATCTGTTGGGTCGGAAACCGATGAGTCGAGACCCCATACCGATCCCCTGGACTGGTCGACGGCCCTGCCGCTCGGGGTACTGGGCGGGATTGATCCCGAATCGCCGGGTGATGCCGACACGGTCGCGGTGATGGAAGGCCTGACCCAACTACGTTGCGGCGAAGCATTTTTGGGGTGGGCTCGGTATCAGTCGATCGGGGTGCTCTATGACCGACTGGTCGTCGCGCGTGCCGAATCGGATGGCCTGATCGTGGATGGCTTCGCCGATGCGGCGGCACGCATCTCCGGAATCTTCGCGGTATCACGCCCCCAGGCCGAACGCATGCTCGACGACGCGATCGTGTTACGCGATGACCCGCCACAGGTATTCGGCTGTCTACGCGATGGGATCATCTCGATCGAGCAAGCGCGACTGGTCATCTCACGCACCGACCTGGTCCGCGGGCCGGGCACCCCGCCCGAGGTGGTGGCCGCCGTCGATGAACAGATCGCGACCACGCTACGCACACGGCGCGGGTCGTGGAAACGGCCCCGCCTGCGCGACATGGTCGATCGGATCGTGTTCCGCCAAGACCCCGACGCGGTACGTGAACGCCGCGAGCGTGCCCTGGATAGGCGGGGCGTGTTCGTCGATAACTGTGGCGACGGGGTCGGCGAGATCACCGCGGTCATGTCGGCAGAAAACGTGCAGATCGCGGTCGCTGCGGTACGACGCCTTGCCGACGCGGTCTGCAACGGTGACGGTCGGACCCGTCAGCAACGCGCCTCGGATGCAATGTTTGCGCTGCTCTCTGGTTCACGGTTCGAATGTGCCTGCGCCAGCACCGATTGCACCGCGCAGATCCCGGAGCCCGGCACCGTCCCACCAGCCGATCCGCGATTCGTCATCCACGTCGTGTGCAACGAAGCCGCCCTCACCGCACCAGAGCCCGCCGAAAACACCGACGGCTTCACCGATCCCGACGTACCCGCTGCAGATCGAGTTGAGTCCGGCGACTTCGCCGACGATGCCGGTGGTCGTGAGCCAGACAGCGACACCGGACCAGGTACCACCCGAACCGCACGAATCGAGCGTCGCCGCGCCGAGGTGTCCGGCGACGATGTCCCGGTGGGGTTCATGGACGGCTACGGCATCATCTCCGCCGAGCATGTCCGCGACATCGCGGCGCGCCCCGATGCGGTGATCCACCGAGTCATTCCGAAGGGCACCCCCCACTACGCCGACGGCACCTACACGCTGCCCGCACACGGCGCCGACCCCTACCAGCCATCCACCGCATTGGATGAAGCAATCCGCTGCCGTGACGGCTACTGCGTCGACCCCGGCTGCAGCCACTCGGCCTGGACCGCCGACAACGACCACGTCACCGAATTCGACCACCACGACCCGCGCGCGGGTGGACAGACGAGCTACGAGAATCTGAACACCAAATGCCGGTACGGGCACATCCAGAAAACGTTCGGCAACTGGGTCGACGACCAATACCGCGACCCCACCACCGGACGGCTGGTCACCGAATACATCACCCCCGAAGGTTTCGTCATCCCAGGTGACGCCGAAACCTTTGAAGACACCTTCCCCGGACTCCGCCGCATCCGCTTCACCTCACCACACACCGGAGACCCGCCGCGCCCCCGACACCGGACACCACCCGATCTACCGCGCTCACCAACACGCGTGGCAAACAAACACGCCCGACGCCGCGCCGAACGCCGCCGCAACCGCCAACGCCGCCTCACCCGCGACGGGAACAAGTGCCTCGTCGACGACGCAGCCGCACCACCACCGTTCTGACCGAGCAACACCCGCTACGAGGCGAGCGCGGCCAGCCCAGCGGCGATGAATTCGCCCGTCGCCTCGGCGGCGTGCTCGGCGCCTTCTGACGCCGCGCCTGCACGTGCGCGATGGCTGATGCCCTCCGCGATCACACCCAACTTGAGGTTGGCCAGCCCGAGGTAGAACGGCCAGTCGCCGAGGTCGTTGCCGGTCAACGTGGCGTACCGCTGGGCCATCTCGTCGGCCGACGGGTAGCGGTCACTGGTCCACGCGCCGTCGAAGCCCAGAACCCGATCGAAGACGGGTGCGCGGTAGACGCACATGAGGGCGACGTCGGTGATCGGATCGCCGAGCGTCGACATCTCCCAATCGACCACTGCGGCAACAGTTCCCGGGTCATCCGACGCGAGAATCGTGTTGTCGACACGGTAGTCGCCATGGACGACGGTCGCACGCGCCTGCTCCGGCACCCGTTCACCGAGCGCGTCGACGAGCCGATCGACGTCGGGTAGATCCCTGCCCCGGACGTGCGACCATTGCCTGGCCCACAGCTTCACCTGCCGACCCGCGAAACCCGTTGGCCTACCGAACTCCCCGAGCCCGACCGCCTCGAAGTCGACGGCGTGCA